>CAYXQU010000026.1:0-13213 GCA_964467305.1 uncultured Eubacteriales bacterium | reverse complement strand
CCCCCGGGCTCCGCTCTGTCCGCCGCCGAGGCTTGTGGGCACATCGGTGAATGAACCCGTACCGCTGCCCGTCTGCGTTTTGAGGGTGACCGTGCGCGGCTCTCCAGACGTGGCGAAGTTCGAGTTGAGCGTTGACGCCCATGTGGTGCCTGACAGAAGCATGCGCTCAGCCGTCACGAGCCCGTTTCCGTCGTAGCTCGTGAGTGTCCAAGAGCGATCGGTCTCGTTGAGGTCGCGCCGCTCGCTTGTCAGGTTGCCGTACGCATCATAGGCGTAGTCGGTCACCGCGCCGGCCGGATCGGTGCTCGAGATTTCATCCCCGTGGACCGGTTCGTATGCATACGTGGTCGTGGACCCGCGTTGGTCGGTCTGAACCACTACGTTGCCGAGCGCCCCGTATGCGCGATACGTCGCGGTGTCATCCGGGTTCACTTCGGACAGCTCTTCGCCGCCGGGCGCGTACTCGTAGGCCGACAGCAGCCCCTCGCTGCCAGCGATCGACGGTAGTGACTTGGCACGCATCGACCCGTCAGGGTTGATGTAGAAGGCCTGCTCGACGGTCGCGGTCGCGCCTGCGACCTCACAGCCTGCCTTGGCCACCTCAACGCGGTCGGCCGCACCATCGGCGTAGCGGATGACTAGTGCACCAGGTGCTCTAGCGAACGCCGGAGACAGATTGGTGAAGTCGACTCGAGCGAGCTTGCCCGATGCGTAGGCGAGGTCCCACTCGGCATCGATGCCGCCCGGGAGCTCGAGCGTGGGACACCGAATGCTTGTCAGCAGTCCTGCCCCCGAGTAGACGTAGCGATAGATGTTCTCATCTGCCGTGCCCACGTTCGTGGTTACGCGCCAGGTGTCCGACCCCTCGTAGGCGTAGTCGGCCCGGCGGCTGCCGTCCGCCGTCGAGTAGACGGCGGAGACGATCTTTGCTGGCGAGCCGGCGAAGGTCACCACGATCGACTGGTTGTTGGCCGCGGTGATGGTGAGGGTGGATCCGCTCCATGCGTACCTGGTCACGTTGCCGTTGCGATCGGTCTCGGAGACAAGCCGTCCGATGCTGTCGAACGCCAACACGGTACGCTCTTTGGTGAAGGTGAGACTGGAGGTGCCGTTGCCGTTGACCTGGAGGGTGGCATAGAGCCCGTCAGGTGAAATCCACACGCTGCCTTGCTTGGCGAATCGATGCTGCTCGCCGGATTCGTCCGTGAAGTGGGCGACGGATCCGGACACGTCGATTCGCTGCTCGAAGCCGAACCGCCAGCCCGGAGCGAAATAGGTCGCAGCCGTCGAGCTGCTGCGGTAGTCGCGGGTGATCTCGGCGGTCGGCCCGTAGGTGTTGACCGATAGGTCACTGATGCTGATGTGGGCGGCGCCAATGTCGAGCAGCGCTTGAGCCTCGTGACCACCGAACGAACCGATGGCATGCTCGGTGTGGGCAGGCTCGTCGGTGATCGACACGCTTCGCTTGGGAAGCGTCGCTGTCACCGTGGCGCACTGACCGATATCGGCGGAGGTATCGAGGTTGTAGGGCACGACTTTGAACCGGTAACTCGGGTCAGCTCCCCATGTAGCCGCACCGGAGGTCTTGGAGTACAGCGGGCGCGGATCATCTCTGAGATCGAGAGCGGCCGCACTGTAGCGGTAGATCTTGTTGCCGTTCCAGATGTTGCCCATCCAGAAGCACCCGTTGGTCTGATCCCAGGTGACCGGGCTTTCCCAGATGTTCGCTCCCGCACCGTCGATCGTCCACTCGTTGGTGACGGTGTAATCCGACAGGCGGATCTTGGTCACCTGCGAGTAGCCGTCGGTTCCCACATCTTCGACGATGTAGAGGTTCTTGCCGTCGGAGGTCGCGCTCAGGATCTCTTTGGAGCGGGTGGGGACATCGTGATCGGCGATCCAGGTCCCGTTGAGCCCGAACACCCGGATACGGTAGCCGTCGTTCTCGTTGCCTTGGCCCAGGTCATCGGAGAGCGAGTAGATGTGGTTCACATCGGAGGTGAGCATGACGTAGCCGGTGTACCACGTGGTGAGTTCTTGGCCACTGTAGGCATGGAGCAGCGGCTTTGAGAACTCTTTCCAGCGCTTGGTGCCAGTCGACTTGTGGAAGCCCTCGATCTTGTTGGGCTCGTTGACGAAGCCGTTCCACAGCGTGTTGTCGTGCAGGAACGCCGAACGTGACCACCTGCCGGACAGATCGGTGCCTATCGTGCCGTAGTTCTGCCCCTTCACCGTACCGCCGTAGCCGGTGCCTATCTTGGTCCACTTGACCGGCCCGCCGCTCCACGCCCACCGGAACACGTAGAGGTAGGTCCCGTCTGATAGCACGGTGCCGGTCCTGCTCAGGCCGGATGCCGAGAAGTTGTCGGCCGGATATGCCGATGCGAGTGCCGCAGCACCGGCGAAGGCGTTGCTGGTAGAGCCCGAAGCCATCTGGGCTATGGATGCATCGGACGGGTAGAGCCCGGCCGCCTGACTCGACCAACCCGTGGTGTCGGCACCATCAGCGGTGCCCACCTGGCGCCACGTCGTACCGTCATGCGCCATGACGCGGTAGCCACTGGCACCTGCGACTGCAGGCCAAGAGAGGTTGATCCGCCCGCGGCCCTCGTCACCGACCGGCGTGCCGTCCGTATCCCACGTCAGTGGAGTGACGGTCGCTTTGGCGTTGGTGGGTTCTGGTGCCGAGTAATCTACGATGAGGGTGGGTCGCTCGGACGGGGCGTTGGCCTCGCCACTTCCATAACGCATGAAGTTGTCAGGGTCACCTGTCGTCGGCATGTAGAGCTGGAAGCCTGCGGCCCAGTGGGCGCCCAGTCCGCTCGACCAGTCCTGGACCGTGTCGGTCACGTCAAAGGTGAGATACCACTCGTCCATGTCGACGACTTGGCTATCTATCTCGGTGTAGGCCGGACGACCGTCGGAATAGATGATGTCGGACGGCCACTCTTCTGTGTTTCTGCCAAGGGACTGGACCGACCCGTCCACCCCGTCCCACTGACATAGCCGCAGGCTCGCCGAATCGATCACCGCTCCTTGCAGCTCGTTGAGGTCAAACGCTAGCAACGAGAAGTAGTCCCCTTGCGGATAGTACGGAGTCCCTTGGGAGGCGTAGCCCGCGTAAAGACTGTGGTCGGAGTCGCATCGGGCTGTGTTGTACGGAGTGTGGATATAGGTATCTTGTGCCGCCAGATAGTCGATGGAAGGATCGATCACGACGGGAAAAACACGGGCCGGGTCTTGGAGCCACGCCGTGGGCACCGTGTAAGTGATCTTGGCTCCGGTAGGCGTGCTCGCGATCTCGGTCACCGCGGAGTCACACACCGCGGTCGTCTCAGCCGAGTCGGTGACGCGCAAAGCGCCCAACGTCGCGACCGGGCGATCCCCGCCACCACGGCCGTAGAACGCCCAGCCTCCGGTGAAATTGCGCTGAAGAGCCAGGTTCTCAAGCTCCACATCGAAGGTGAAGGAGTTGGGAGCGTCAGGTGAGGCCAACACGAGCCGGTCTTTAATGCCGGCAGCACTGGCCTGCCACACCAAGCTCGTGTCAGGCGCGACAGCCGGATAGTGGGTCTCGTCCCCTACCACTACACCGCCGAGCTCGGCTGCGCCGTCGAGTCCGATCTCGACCGCCCATTCACCGGACGCGATGCGCGCGGTCGGCTCTGAACCCGGAGTCGTTGAGAAGGTCTCAGTGAGCTTGGTGGACGCCGCCTCCACCGTTCCGAGCTCATCGCCGGGTACGAGAGCGGTGTTGATGCCAGACCACTTGCCCGACTTGTCACGGAAGCGCACCGGCGACGAGAAGAGCGTCGCGCGGATGCCGCCATCAGACATCAGGTAGTGGTTCGAGCTCTCAGTCCTGCGCTCAGGCAGTTCGCGCACGACCTCGGGCTCACTCTCACTCGGGGCAGCAGACGGTCTGACTCCCGACTCTGCGACCGTGCTTTGAAATCCGGACGCTTGACCCCCTCCAGACGCAAACGCCGGCACCGCGTTTGTGGCGGGACCGGCGACAAGGACGAGCGTGAGAACATACGAGCAGATGCGGCGCGCCATCGGCGAACCCGGAGTCCCCCTCATGATGCAACCTCCCCAGGGTGCACTGAGTGATATTTGTTGGACGATAACACAATATGCGGTTTGTCAATACTTCAGGTGAGGATGTTGCAGAAGAATTCACAGGAAGCCGTCCCCGTCGCAGGCCGAACCCGTCCGAGCACGGCTGCAATCTCCGAGCAAGACCCCACGCGCAGGCACTGACTTGACAGCGGTTCTAGATGTCAGGTATTCTGACATTCCATGTTGTCATCCGTAAGGAATTCAGTCAGGATCAGCCATGAAGAAGATGAGCGGACTTGAAGTGAAGGAGCTGCTCTTGTCAGCGGTCGCAGAGGAACTTGAGCGACCGCAACAGGAGCTGCAGCAAGAGATCGATGAACAGGGCGATCTCGTCATCGGGTCACAACGGGCCGTCAGTATCATCGCGGCCCTCGAACAGACGCTCGGCAGGCGCTTGGCCGGTGTTGATGAACTCGAACCTGAGGAGGTCACTTGCTTCGGGGCGCTGCTGAGGACGCTTCTTGGACAAATTGGAGGTGACGAGTGATGGCAATGTTCATCGAAGGCGAGAGCCTTTCGTCGGCATGGGTAAGCGCGATGAAGGTACTCGTTTCGGGTGGAGGGCCAATTGCCAATCTGGCCGTCTCGGTACAGGACCCGATGGCAGAGGATCCCCAGGTCCGAAGTGCTCTCGATCGGATGATTTCAGAGCATCGCGACTCTGGGGGTCGCAAGATCTTCCCCGTTGAGACGGTCGCGAACACCATTTTCCCCATCGAGTACTTCCGCTCTCACGGAGACCAGAAACACCGCATGCACGGGTACACGAAGTACCTCGAAAGCCAGGGAACCCGCAGACGTGCGCGCGGCAGCCGACGCGGAACATACTTCGAGCGCATGATCAACTGGCCCGGCGGCATCAACCAGATTGAACACGTAATTGGCAGGCTCCATGAGGCACGCCGGCAGAATGACAGTAGTTCGAACAAGACCGAAATCGCCCTCAATACTCCTGCGGATTACGATCTTCAGGTCTATCATCCCGCAAGAGACCGTGTCATTGAGGGCTTTCCCTGCCTGAGTCACATCAGTCTGTCGTTGGTCGCTGGGAGGCTAAACCTCACCTCCCTGTATCGAAGCCAATACTTCGACACACGGGCCTATGGCAACTTGCTCGGACTCAGCCGCCTGCTGACCTTCATCTCGCAGGAGTCGGGATATCCTGTCGGCGAGCTGCTGAACGTGGCCACGTACGCCAAGCTTGATCGTCCCACCGGTCTTGGGGTCAGGCGCCAAGCGAGGATGCTCGAAGAGGCGGAGGCGATGCAGCTATGAAACGCTCCCACTTCGAAGTGTCATGCGGAGTAGACCTCGTTGACTTGAGCGGCTTTCGGAAGAGTCTGCAACACGGTGGTCAGGAATTCTTGCATGCATGCTTCGTTGAGGAAGAGATAGTCGAGTGCGCGGGCCGGGCAGAATCGCTTGCCGGCAAGTTCGCTGCGAAGGAAGCCTTGACCAAAGCACTCGGTACGGGGATTCGAGGAGTCACTCTGAGCCAGATCGTCGTGGAGAAGAATGGCGCCGGGAAACCCCGGTTGCGGCTGATCGGCGAAGCACTGCGCCTGTCAGAAGAGCAAGGATGGGTGTCGCACGACCTCAGTATCACCCACTCGGACGTATCGGCATGCGCCATCGTTGTCATCCTCAGGGAGAATGAGAATCATGAGCACCCAAGCTGAAATCGGAGCGAGACTCAAAGAATCGCGCGAGTACATTGGCATGTCTCAAGAGCGTGCCGCGAACGAACTCGGGATGGCACGAGCATCCCTGTCTGCGATTGAGAACGGCAAGCGGAAGTTGACAGCCGCTGAGCTGTCCCACATCTGCAGGCTCTATGGGGTTCGCCCTGACGTGGTGATCGGCGATGCTGCGCCATATCAGGAAGATGACACGACGATGTCGATCCTGCGTACATCCAAGGAGCTTGGGTCACACGATCGAGAACAACTGCTGCGTTTTGCCGAGTTCCTGAAGAGCGCTGGCAGCCCGCGAGACACAGGCGAATAGAGTCTGACATGCGAAGGCCGAACACACGCCGAGCGTCGATATTGCGAGGAGCCCAAGCCGCCGCCAGGGAACTTGCTGCACTGGGCCAGTCTGCCAACCAGCCTGTAGATGTGTTCGGCGCGATAGATGCGGCGCGACTGTGGCTGATGTTCGCTCCGCTGGACTCGATGAAAGGTGCCCTGTGTTCCACGCCCGAGGGCACCGGCATTCTGATAAACGCAAACCACCCTTATCACCTGCAGCGCTTCACCGCTGCGCACGAACTCGGTCACCACCGGCTCGGCCACCAAGAGGCGGTGGATCTGTTTGAGGACGGCGATGACATCCGGGGCGGCTGCCGACTGTCTGGCACCGAGCTCGAGGCCGAGTCGTTCGCATCCTATTTCCTGATGCCCGAGCGGGCGGTCCGGCATGCACTGCGCTCGGTTCAGACACCCACGCCGTTCGACGTCTATCAGGCCTCGCTTCGCCTTCAGGTCAGCTACGCCGCGATGATCACGCGGCTGCAGGATCTGAAGATCATCACCTTCCCCCAAGCACAGCAGTTCCGAGACGTGCAGCCGAAGGATATCAAGCTCTCAGTCACACACGGGCTGACAGGTACAGTCGGACGGCGAAACATCTGGTCCATCGGCGACCAAGACAACGGGGCATCACTTCGGCCCCACCTCGGCGACGAGGTACATATCGTGCTGACCGAGTTGCCAGCGTCTGGGTACTCATGGCGCGAAACCCCCGAGTCAAGCGCCCCCATCAGTCAAGTGGCGACGGATTCGCACTTGTCTGATGGGTTGTACGGCGCACCCTCACAGCGGCACATCGCCTATGAGGTGACGACTCCGGCAGAAGGTACGCTGCGACTGTCGCACTCGCGCTCGTGGGAGAACTCGTGTGAAGACGAGCGCTTCGAAGTATCGCTCACGGTAGTGGCATCTCCCGCTGCGGCGGAGGGACGCGGACTGATCAGCTCGCAGCTTGAACTTCTTGCGGCGAGGGCACGACAGTGACGGGGACGGACTTGCGCCCAGAGCTTCTGCCGATCAGAGACCAAGGCGCTAGGCCGACATGCCTGTCCTTCGCCTGCTCGGCTGCACACGAGCGGCTGCTGACCACACAAGAGATCACCTCAGATGCGCTGTCGGTCGAAGCCCTGTATGGGTTCGCATTGGGCTACCTCCACGCCACCACTGCCGCTGGCCTCTCGCTGGACTCGGTCAGCTCCGCCCTCCGGCATGACGGACAGCCCCGGGAGGCCCAGTGGCCGTACGGAACGGTTTCGGCTTCGGTGCCGGACCCCGAGATGTTTCGATGTACGAGCGAGACAGTTGCAGCTACAGACGTTGACGTGCTGATGGCCACACTGCGCTCGGGGCAGCTGCTGGTCGGCGGATTCGCCCTCGGCCAGTCGTTCAGGAGGCCGACGGCCGGGATGCTACCCGATGTCTTTGAGCCGCCTGTGATCGGATTCCATGCCATGGCCATCGTCGGCCACACTCTGACCGATGATCAGCGTCTCGGCTCGTTCATACTGCGCAACTCATGGGGTACCGGCTGGGGTGCGGAGGGGTATGCTTGCATGCCCCTGGCGCACTTCCGGGAGTCGTGCCGAGCGTGCCTGCGACTCATCCCCAGCTGAACCTGTGCCCACAGATGTCCGCCGGGTCAGCACCCTCGTCGATGGTGATTCCCCATTTCGGCGGAAAGTAGTAGCTGATCGGGGTCGGTGTCTGCGTGAACTTCGCTTTCATGCGCTTGCGCTGCACGGCGAGGTCCGGAAACGCCAGCCGGCAGTACTTGTCGGTCTCACAGAAGAGTCCTTGCGCGTCAATCGCATGCAGCGGTCGTCCCCATAGGCCGCCAAACTCGAGTCCGAGTCTGTCGAACTCCGCCTCCTGATTCTCCACCATCCACATGATGACGTCAGTGGCCGACATCCCGTTTGTCGATTCGAAGACCTTCTGAATCCCGCGTAGCGCTCCCGGCCCAGCCTTCGTGAAATCGTTCTCCGAGAAATCAACATGCGGTGAGTAGTTGAGGTCTATCGCGGTCTGGTATGCCATGAAGTCACCGAAAAGCGGATACGAGCGCAGCACCTCAAAGACCTCCCGCAGACTGCCTGCGCTCAAGATCCTGTCGCTTGCGTCGTCTTCGATGAACATATGGCGGAACAGCTCAACATGATTGAGGTGTTTGAGCTCACGGCCGAATGCGTTGTTCGCACACAGGATGAACGCACCGGTGTAGAGCTTCTCTCTTCGCGAGTGACGCGCGGTCAGCGCAGCCTCGAAGGTGCCGTCGGCCAAGTCCTCAAGCATTGGATAGCGGCCAAGAGAGGACTTCAGACTCTCCCAGGTGTCCGGCCAGCTCAAGGTGCGAAATGCAACGATCCGGAATATGGCCTCTCGGGGATCGAGTTCCGGCTCACCGTAGCACACGGTTCTAATCATGTACTGGCTGACGCGATCGGAGGCGCGAAACACGTTGCAGAACTTATACTCCTGCAAGATCGGATCGTCTGACCACGGACCGTGCTCGCCAGCTAGACGCTTCTCGAAGATCGCCTGCCGCTCTGCAGCGAATCGCCAGTAGGTCTCGTATACGCCGGATCGCGGCTTCGGGGCGGTCGCCATGTTTCTACCAAGCTCCAATTCCTTGCGTCGACTAGCTGGACCTAAGAAAAACGCCTGTGCCGTGCAGGTTGAAATACCGCGGGTCAGCGCAAAGCAGCTCGGTTGCCGCCATCCGCTCCCCGAGCGTGTATCGGAAGCGACGCTCGCCTGTGAAGTGATCGAGTATCACGGCGCCGCCGATTGCGGTGTTGTCGATCACCGCTTCAATGGCCGCTCGTGCAGCCGAGTAGTTGTCAGTATCCACGAACGTCAAAACCATCGGACGCCCGCGAAGGATGGTGGCGGTGTCGACGATGTCTCCTCGCACGAGCTCTACATTCACGTCAGAGAGGTACTGCTGCACCAGCGCGAAGCGCGAGTACTCAGCCCCTTCGTGGTCATACATGTCGAGTATTGAACGTCGTGGCGGGAAGCCCTCGAAGGTGTCGAATCCAAGAACCGGCCAAGAGCGGCCGAGAGCCGCAATCGTCTCGGCAATGAACCGAGTGGTCCCCCCTTTGAACACTCCGAACTCGGCCACATAGCCATCGAGCCCACACGCAGCCGCGCGCTCGAGGCACTGGAAGATGTGCACGAGACAATTCGCATACCCGTTGGCGATCGAAGGCACGAGCAAGGAGTCCTTGATCGTCCGAAACTTCGGGTCCCGAAACTCGAAGTGACCGTACCCTGCAAGCAGGACCTTCGGGATCGCATCAGCGTCGACATGCTGCAGCACCAACGCCAGAACCGATTCCTTATCCTCGTCTTCCACGATTGCCACGACGCCTGATTGCATCTCGGCCAGTTCATGGCGCGGCCTGACCTCGCTCCCCAGATATGCTTGGTCAAGGTCTGTCCCGAACAACTCTAGCTTCCCGCTGAACCCCAGCTGCCCTCGAACGGCCGCAGTGAACTGTCGCACCTCCGCAGCGCGGCCAACCACCGCCAGACTCTGCAGACCGGCAAGCGACTCATCAAGCACATCGTCGAGGAGCTTCTCAATGACTTCGCCCCTCATCGCACACAATCCGCAATCAGCTCAGACGGGGCGCTGAGCACCGTGAGTTCATACGACAGGCCGCACAGCCTCTCGGCAACATCAAGCCTGTCCGTCAGGATGGCGCCGCTCGAGGCGTAGGCCTCAGCAAGTGACAGTGTCAGCACGAGATCACCACATACTGCGTTGACCGTTCGGGCCGGTGGCGCTGGCGCGTACCCTGCAAGTAGGCGATCGAACGCCGCCGTGCCGTCGCTTGCCAATTGATCCGACCAGTCCGGTCCGAGTGCCCGCTGTCTCAGCTCAGAGTCGTGATCCAGAAGATAGGTGCGATACTTGAGGCAATATACAAATGCATCAACCGCGGTCTCGTACACCTGTTCATCACCCTCCGGCGCACCGGAGAGCACATTGCTCAGGCGGTCGGTCTTGCGTGCGATGTTCGCAAGGATAGACACGAGCTCACCGCGCTTCTTCCAGCTGTCCCGGTAGGCGGCATCCTTGTCGCGGTGCAACTCCGCGATAGCTGCATTCAGTCGGCAACCATACTCACCGGAGGATTGCTTTCGCGGCCTTCGCTCGCCTTGGACGTCCGGAGCATGATTGTCACGTAGCCACGATGCGGCCGCCGCGTAGATGTCGGTGCCTTCGAGCTGCGCCATCGTTCGCAGTGCCTTCCCCAGTCCGCACCCCGTCTTCGCCAGCCAGAATGCACGCAGCATCACCAAGAAGGCGCGCAGCAAGGGGTCGGCACACTTGGACAGCTCTACGTCTGTGGCGGCTAACGGGTCGGTTCTGACCAACCCCTCGAGCTCAAACCACCCTGCGAGCGTATCATCAAGTCGGTCGATGTCAGTATCGAATGCAATTCGACGCTGGGCTGCAGAATAGACACTCGTGTGATTGGGCCATGACGTCAATATCTCATCAGCCCTCGTCCAATGGTCCTCATACAGATGCATGGAACTCACGAGCCAGTGTTGGCGTCCCACGGCCACGCCCAGCCAGTGCGCCATGCACTCCTGGAGGATGCTCCACTCGAAGGTATTGATGCCGGAGAAGCCCCAGACAATGTCATTGCTTCTGACCGCCACCGACAGATCCAATGCGCCATCACGCACCATCCAATGAAGCCAGTTATTGCAGGGGATGTCCTTGCTTTCGACGAAATCCTGATCGGGGTCAAAGATCGCCATCACGCCTCGTCGACTCGACGGATTCTCTGCCAGCAGCTGCACGACGGCGCGGATCTGATCCACGCCACCCCAGTTGCGGAGTCTCGGTCCGTACGCAGCCCGCCATGTCGATCCGTCATCGGAGAACTGTCCTGCTCGCGACAGGTATGGCAACAAGAATTCGATGTCACGGCGGCCACTCAGGACCCACATGCTCTCAGCGACCGTCGCGAATGGGTTGTTCTTTCGATGTGGGACGACGATGAAGCGTTCAAGCGGAGCGTAGATCGAGAAGGCCTCTCCGACCAGTTCACGAGTAGCCTTCCCCCTGGGATCAACAAGTGAGCCCTTGCGCATGATTCGAGACAGCTGTCCACAGAAGGCATCAGCTGCATTTCGGTAAACTGGTTCCGCCATCGTGTCCCCCACTCCCTCCGACACCACACCCGCGTGAACCGAGTACACACCAGTTGTGCTCGCTATGCAATGGCGGGCACAGGCCCCACTTTGCGGATCCGCCACTGGTCGAATGCTTGCGTACGCCAGCGGGCCCATGTTTGGCGTCTACTTCGATAAGAACCGAAGCCCCCTTCTTCGGGCACCAGGATCACGTCTACTGTGCGCAATTGACATCGGACACACGCCTCTCACCTGCGACGACGCACTCCATCGAGCTTCCCCAGGCGTTTGGGAGTTTCGCCAATATGCGCGGACGCATAAGGCGGGGTACGTGGCCGCTGCCTAGGTCACGACCACCCCCCCTCCCGTTCTCCGAAGGCGACATCGCCTGCCTAGCCACCACCCTTTCTCAGTTCCATTCTGCACGGCCCTGCCGAGAAGTCCGCCAAGCCCGGGACATCATGCATCGGGTCGCGCCCTCTCACGCTCAGAGACGAGAGTTTGGCTCGGGCCGACGGTCCGATGCCGAGCAGCTCGCAGCACTGACGGAACTCGGTGAGCGAGTCGCGCAGGATGCGCGTCGCCGGATTGGACTCGAGCACCTTGTATCCAGGGTTGCCGTCCCGAGCCCCGCGGGTCACCGGGTAGAGCTGACCGAGCTTGGCCACCGCCGCCTGGGCATCGATCGCGGCCCCGAGGTGCATCGCTGCGGTGACGACGAGCAGGCGATCGGCGGAGTCGAGCACACCTGAGTCCCACAGGTCGTTCACGATCATCCGATACGCCGTCCTCGCAGCGCCCTGCAGATGCTTGGGGCACGCCGGCTTGCGCCTGCCACCGACGATCAGCGGCACCACCTTGTGCCGGTCGCGCCTGAGAGTGCCTTGCGCCCTGTGCTGCTCGATGGACTTGGGGGGCCGTCCACCCCGGCTCACGAGCCTCTCACCGCCTTTCGTCCGGTGAGCGCCTCCCAGCGCGCCACGATCACGTCGCAGTAGGCGGGCTCGAGCTCCATCGACAGGCACACCCTGTGAAGCTGCTCGGCGGCCACAAGCGTCGAGCCCGCGCCGGCGAACAGGTCCGCCACCACAGCGCCGGGAGCAGACGAGTTCTCGATGGCGCGGGCGACGAGAGCGACCGGCTTCATCGTCGGGTGCTCCTCGCTTCGCTTGGGGCGGGGGATCTCCCACACGTCATCGAGGTCACGCCTGTCGCAGAATGAGGAGGTGGAGCCCTGTCTCCACCCGTACCAGATCGGCTCGTAGCGCCGGTGGTACTTGGCTCGCCCGAGCACGAAGGCGTCTTTCACCCAGATGATCGTGGCTGACCAGTGGAGGCCGGCAGCGCGAAGCGCCGCATCGAGACTCGGCCATTCAGAAGCGCCCAACACGCAGTAGACGTCTCCTGTGCAGACTGAGGTGATCGAAGCCGCCGCAGCGTTCAGGAAGCGTGCGAAGTCCTCAGGCGACATCGAGTCGTTGGCGAGCCCCTTGCGCTGGCGGTGTCTGGGGTTGGAGTCGAGTCCTATCCCGACGTTCCACGGGGGGTCGGTGAAGACCATGTCGGCTCTCGTCCCGGCCATCAACCGCTCGATGTCGGCTGCATCCGTGGCGTCCCCGCACAGCACACGGTGGTCCCCTAACGTCCACAGATCGCCTAGGCGAGTGACCGGATCTGCCGGCGGATCGGGGACCTCGTCTTCGATGACCGCGGGCCCGCCGCCGATGCTTAGCATCATCCGCTCGAGCTCGGTGGCGTCAAAACCCGTCAGGTCGAGGTCGAAGTCGCCTGAGTCGATCTCGGCGATCAGGTCGGCGAGTGTGGGCATGTCGATCTCGGCGAGCTCTGCGATGCGGTTATCCGCGATCAGATCGGCGTACTCGGCGCCTTCGGTCTCGTAG
>CAYXQU010000025.1:0-13260 GCA_964467305.1 uncultured Eubacteriales bacterium | reverse complement strand
AACGAAGACCATGATGCGGTATCCGTCGTCGACCAGCCGTGGATCGACTTGTTGGACGTTCTCGTAATCGACAAGCAGAAGCTTGGTGGTCAAGGACGCTCCCTCCCCCTGCTGGGCGCACCCCCTGCGCCCACGCTTCGGGTATCGGCATCGGCGCAAATGGGCTCAAGCGCCGCATTCGCACGGACCTACCAAGCTGCAGTTCGTGCCCACGTCCGGATCGACTCACGATGCACAGCATCCAGCCGATCCGAGGGAAGCGAGGCGATCCTCTGGTCGAGGGTGTCAGGATCGATCAGCCGCTCGGCGAGCAGTGTCGCCACGAACTCCCTGTCTTTGTCGCGCCACGCCGCCAACTTGCTTGCCGCCAAGTCATGCAGTTCGAGGCAGTGGCCCGTGTGCCCCCTAGTCCCCACCGGATGGGATACCGCGATGGTCCGCTGCTGCCATCCTGCAGGGAGGATGGCGACGTCGATCGACACTCCCTCGACGTAGAAGCCGAAGGCGGCGTGAAAGTCCGAGAGCTCGCCCAGTGCCCCATCAATGAGGTCGACCGCTTCCGGTTTGTTGAGTGGCTGCACATCAACCTCGATCGAGGCTCTGAGCGAGTCGGGCGCGTGGGGGTGGGTGGCAAGAATCGCCTGAGACCCGAAGATGAGGATCTCGGTGTCATCGGCCACATCACATGCAGCTCGAATCGCGTGCTCCAGCTGGTCGATCCGCATTGCCCACCTCCTCAAACGCGTCCGTCAAAGCAGTGCGCTCTGCGGGCGTGAGCACCGCGAGAAACGGCATGCTTTGGTACAGGCGCATCGCACGCGAACTCCCGGATCTCAAGAAGTCGGCGAGCCTCTGGTCCGAGTAAGTCTCGAGTATCTGCTGCCACTCATGCAGATCGGAGTTGGCCAAGCCTTGGTCGTGCTGTAGGAGCGTGCCGAGGTGGCGTTCTGCCCGCCCACGAAGAGAGGGCCGCTCTTCCACAAGCTTGGCCATCGTCAGCATCGTGACCGCCCGACGCTCCGCCTTCGTAACGGTCGCTGCCTGCTGGTACGCAGATGCACCGACAGGCGTTCCCGCCAACGTGGTCACACTAGCCGTGTCGACGTCATCGAGCTCGGCGCGAGTGTGGACCAGGATCTCGATAACACGGTCAAGCTCCGCCTCTAGTGGCAGAAGCGCTTCCCGTGTCTCACGTCCTACCTGCGCGAGGGCGGCCGGCCGCGCAAGGATATGCAGCTCGAGTGGGGCTGATGCACTCTCAGGCCAACCTGTAACCCATGCCGAATCAATACCGTCCACATGCGCCAACACTTGTCGCAGCTCACTCAGCGCGCTTGCAGCATGTGTGGTCTCGCTATCGAACAGTGCCCGCAGTGGCTCCAGCAGGGGACTGTCGGGGCGGAACGCATAGACGTTCGAGCGCCCGCTTCCAGCCCGAACGACCACCCCTTGGGCGACCAGCTGTTGGAGCGCCTTGAGCACGCCTTGTTTCGTGAGTCCAGTGTCACGGGCGATCTCTGAAACGCTCGAAGCCCGATCGCTCTCCGCAGTGAGAAACCGGACCACTCGAACACGTGCCTCACTTCCCAGCACGTTGTCCAGTACCTTCGGCATACTGCTGCTCATGGCGGTTCACCCACCTAGTCGAGATGTGCGCTGCCATCCGAGTGTACCATCATGCGTAGTCTTATTACAACGTTCGTTGTCTTATAACAACGCGAATTACATCCGCCGGGAGCGATGCCTCGCACGCTCGGTGTGCCGACTCGTACCTCATTACGTCATCCGCCCCGCAAGCACAGCCCGGATCTCGCGCTGTGCTCGCTCAATTGTCGCGACAGTGTCGCGACAATTGCCGCACCAAGGTAGACGGTCGCAAACTGGAGCATCCTCAACAGGCCTGCCTTGCTCCACCCTCGCCCATAGCGCTGACCTGAATCCAAACAGCCGAGCAGTGCTCGCGCCCTCACCCGCACTCGCGATACAGCGCCCACGCAGCCTCAACCATCCCACGCGACTCCTCGAACCGCAGGTAGCTTGCGTCCAGATCCCCCGGCCGCACCCTGTCCAGCCCATCGGCGTCCTTGAGCGCCCTGAACACATCGGTGCATCCCGCAGGATCGAACAGCCGAGAAGCCGCCATCAGCCCGTGCTCCTCCGAGCCGCTGTGGTGCGTCACCGCGTGAAGCGCCGCCTCGCACACTCGGTGATCGACCGGCCGATGCAACCCCAAGCCGATCACCTTGCCCGCGCTCTTGGCACCGTGGTAGTAGTCCGCGCCATCGTTGGTTCGGCCTATGTCGTGCCAGACAGCGGCAAGCCCAACCGCCTCGACCTGCCACGGCTCGAACCCCACCGCATGCGCGATCCGCTGGCCATGAACCCATACCCGTAGCGTGTGCCCGATGCCGTGTATCCCGTGCGCCGCGTCGTATCCGTTGGGACGGATGAACCACGACGGGTCGATGTCCGGACGCTCCAGTCCGTCGAGAATGCTCATCGGAGACCCTCCAGCCACAGCCAGACCACCAGTGGTTCGACGATGACGGTTCGTTCTGACACTGACAGTCTCAGCGTAGGCGACCAAATGGATCCCAGCTCGGGCGTGGTGCGAGGCCCAAGAACACGAATACGCTACATCGAACCAGGTGGCTGCGCGGACGTGCCCCAGAATGCGGTCCCCTTCGCCACATGTTCAGCATCGTGAAGCTAGGGAAGCTCATGCGGAATCGCGCTATGATCAGGTCCGACGGGAACCCCGCAGCTGGATAGGGGATGGCATCGGTGCTCCAAGAGATTCTGGCACGGCTCGAACCCGAACATGCCAAGGCACTCGACTGGTTTAGAGAGCACGAGGGAGAAGCCGGCCCACGGCCTTGGCGACGAAAAGGCCAGTCGGTGGTGCCCGGGGTTCAGATGGCAATGACCGCAGAGCGCGGCATCCACAAACCTGCTGAACTGGAGTACGCGCTTAGCGTTAGTGCGACGAGGACGAGCATCTACCTCGACGGAAAGCCTTCGAGAGTGGACGCGAGCACATGGGTCCTGCCTTACCGTGAGCATTCAGGTGCCGAGGGCAGTGGCGAGGGATCGAGATGGAACAGAGCGCTCCTCAAGAATCTGCGTGATCGTGTCCCAGTTGGAGTGTTTGTGCCTGCGGCAGGGTCCAACTACCTGAACTTGGGATTGGCCATGCCACAGAGCTTCGATCCCGAGACTGGCACATTCTTGCTCAGAGGGCCGATGACCTTCGCGCAATCCGACGAGTTGTGGGCTGCTCAGTCACCAGAAACTGATGAGGGCGTCGCAGACGAAGCTGGCGGAGAGGCGTTCGGGCTCACACGTTTGAGGGCTTCGCAGGGGCGGTTCCGTGACATGCTGATGCGAGCCTACGGAGGCAGGTGCTGTGTCACTCGCTACGATGCCGAGCCTGCACTCCAGGCAGCACACATACTTTCGTACAGCGGTCGGTCAAGCCAAGTTCCGCAGAACGGGCTGCTGCTTCGAGCAGACGTACACCTGCTCTTCGACCGTCACTTGGTCGCGGTCAATCCCCAAAGCCGACTACTTCATGTGTCTCCCCGGATAAGCCACACTGCTTACGCTAAGCTAGCTGGTCGCACGGTCCACGCCCCTACATGCGAGAAGTACGCTCCGGACACAGCCAAGCTTGAAGTCCATTGGGCCGTGTTCGAGCGAGCGGGGTCGGCGTGATAGCCGACCTCACGCACTCCTTGAGTCCACCCGCGTCATCAGCCTCTGCGCGCAAGACGATGCAAGCCAACCGCGGGAAGCACACCAAGCCCGAACTGGAGCTGCGACGTCTGCTGCGCGAAGCCGGGTATCCGGGCTACCGCCTCCACTGGAAGAAAGCTCCCGGCAGGCCGGACATCGCCTACCCCGGTCGAAAGGTAGCAATCTTCGTGAACGGGTGCTTCTGGCATCGTTGCCCATACTGCAACCCGCCGACCCCGAAGTCCCACTCGGAGTTCTGGGAAGCGAAGTTCTCGACCAATCAGCAGAGGGACGCCACGAAGACCGCCGAGCTCGAGAGAAGCGGCTGGACCGCAGTGACCGTGTGGGAATGCCGCTTGAAGGCGGACCCGACACGCGAAGTTGACCGCGTAACCCACGCTCTTTAGGGCAAGAACTCGTTTCGAACCGTGTCATAGCCGGATGCGACACTCCCCCAAGAAGGGAGATGGCGAATCTTGGACCTGGTGAAGCGCGGACAACACCCTATACTCTGTGAAGAACCTCCTGGGTCATATTTCCCAGGCCAACTTGATCTTATTGGGAGTGCAGGCTTGCATCATTGGGACATCGCAGGCGACCCCTGCCAGCATCGCCCGTTCACATTCATTGACCTCTTCGCAGGAATCGGTGGATTCCGGCTGGCTTTCGAGGCGCTCGGCGGCGAGTGCGTTTTCTCCTCCGAATGGGACAAGCATGCAGCCGTCACGTACTGTGCCAACTTCGGCGAGACGCCGTTCGGCGACATCACCCTGGATTCCACGCAAGCCAAGATCCCGGACCATGATCTCTTGTGCGCCGGATTCCCATGTCAACCGTTCAGCCTCGCTGGAGTGTCCAAACACACCTCACTTGGCCGTGAGCACGGTTTCGCGCACCCTACGCAAGGCACTCTGTTCTTCGAGGTCGCCCAGATCATTCGGGAGCATCGGCCTTCGATGTTTCTGCTGGAGAACGTCAAGAACCTCGTTGGGCATGATCGTGGACAGACATTCAGAGTGATTATGGAAACGCTGGTCGACGAGCTTGGATACCAAGTGTCGTGGCAGGTAATCGACGCTGCAGCTTATGTGCCCCAGCACCGTGAACGGGTGTACTTGGTGGGATTCCGCGAGCCGGCAACCTTCGAGTTCCCTGCGTTTCCCCCCGAAGGCCCGAAGTTGAACTCCATTCTTCAGGCCCGTGTCGACCCAAAGTACACCCTCAGCGACAAGCTCTGGGAGTATCTCCAGGCGTACGCCGCGAAGCACCGAGCTGCAGGCAACGGCTTCGGCTTCGGTCTAGCCAAACGTGAAGGCGTCTCCCGCACTTTGAGCGCCCGGTACCACAAAGACGGCTCCGAGATTCTGATCCCGCAGCGCGGCAAGAACCCCCGCCGACTGACCCCGCGTGAGTGTGCGCGGCTTATGGGCTTTCCTGAGGACTTCCAGATTGTAGTGAGCGACACACAGGCCTACAGGCAGTTCGGCAACTCGGTTGCGGTACCCGTCGTCGCTGCGATTGGTGACGCGATGCTACATGCTCACCAGGCCACGGAGCACGGTGTCGGGCGAGACGAGCTGTGCGCCTAGGGCGGAGGACGGCATGAAGTTTGACCAGACCTTCACCAACGTTGCTCATAAGCGGCTAGCGGTCGTTGATCTGTCGAACCGAGGCTCCAACCAGCACGAACTCAACGGGAGCGTCGCGTTACGGTCCTTCTTCGGAGACTCCGAACGTAGCGAGGGCAGCCTGACATGGATGCGCTTCGCAGACGAAGGTGAGCCTGTCGTCGAGACGGGCAGGTTCACCTTCTACGATGCCCGCGCTCGAAGCGCCGGACGGACAGGTCGGAGCGAATGGAGGCTCTACTACTCCGGCGAGCCCCTCTCCGGCTCAGATCCGGGCGACCTGCTGATTCTTGCTAAGTCGAAGACTGACAACGTCCTTGCATTGGTGTTCGAGAAGGCGTCTGGCTGGGAGCGAGCTGCACTCGCGCTGTTCCCAATCGAGACTGACTCGGATCAACTCCGCCTTGTAACGCCTGAGGCATTGGGCGGCGCGGAACTGGATGTGGTACGAAGAACGATCCTTGACCAAATGGGGCTCGACTTCGCGCTACCAGAGTCCTCAGACTTGGTTGACGTCGTGCTAAGCCGTTTTGGCCTATCGTTTCCGTCTACGGCGGCCATGGGTGAGCTCGCACGCGAGCGCGCCCATTTTGACCTAGATGACCCTGACGCGCTGTTGCTCGGATGGATTGATATGGAAGAGCAGCTCTTCCGGACCCTTGAACGTCTGATTGTCGGGGAGCGAATCGAGTCGGGCTTCGATGACGTCGATGAGTTCCTCAGCTACTCCCTCTCAGTCCAGAACCGGCGTAAGTCGCGGATGGGCCACGCTCTGGAGCACCACCTGGCGGCGCTATTCGACGCCATGAGGATAGAGTATTCGAGTCAGGTTCGCACCGAGGGAAATCGAACTGCTGACTTCGTGTTCCCCGGGGCGACTCAGTACCGTGACAGCTCATTCCCAACTCATCTGTTGACGGTCTTGGCCGCAAAGTCCACCTGCAAGGATCGTTGGCCACAGGTGCTCGCAGACGCTGATCGCATCCCGCGCAAGCACTTGGGCACTCTAGACGCGGCTCTGAGCAACTCGCAACTCAACGACATCATTTCGAAGCAGATTGTGCCAGTGATTCCGCGAAGAATCCGTGAAGGCTACTCGAGTACCGCGGCTTACGGCCAGATCTTGGACATCACAAGCTTCATCACGCATGTGCGCGAGCAGGCAGCGCGCCCGTCCTAGCTCCGGCAAGCGCCCTCGCTAGACGCTCTTCAATCTCTAGGAACGTGACGGGCAGAAGAACTCGCGCAAGATGGACCTCCCCGTCCTCACCTCACGCACAGGCTCCACAGAGGCCCCGTCGCACCAGAAGTACTGAACCGGCTTGTGCCCCAGCCGCAGCCTAGCTGCGCCAACGTCGCCACCCCTGATATCCACGTTGGACACCGAGCAGAAGCACCGCCCATCCCCAGACAGGTACCCTCGGCGCTTCTCGAGCTTGCCCTGGTTGCCCATCACCGTGTGCGTGGGATTCACGAAGACGTCAGTCTCGGCGACGACTCGACGCCAGCGATCCATGAGCCGGGCGTCATCGGCGAACCGAAAGTCGCACCTGTTGCCTTCGGACTGTGTGTTCTTGAGGACGTTGATCTCACCGCAGATCAACCAAGACACTACCTTGCCCGCGACGTTCAACCGGCGCGCTTCAATCTCATCCAGCAGCGCGACCATGCGCCCATGATCTCCGTTGATCTCATGTGACGTTGCGAACACCTGCGGTGTCGCGTCTATCAGGACCTCGCTCCCCCGAATCGCGTAGCCTCGGTGGTCCTGAGCACCAGAATCGTCCACCCATGTTTCGAAAATCACTACGGTTCGCTGATTGATATTGCGATGAAGGACTGTCTGCAGCTCGTGACGGCTGTAGAGTGTCCAGCCGGCACACACGAGCAGATCGAGGTCCGGCTCGGTTGCCAGAATCTCGAGCACGGTCTCCTCGGTTCCGCGTGTCGCCTTCGGATGCTCCCTGTCGACAGCGAAGGAGAGCAGGCCAACGCTCAGCGGCGAATCCTCGTGTGCGGACGTCCGCATGCCGTTCTACCCTCCGCGTGTCAGCAGCAATGGACTGACTTGGTCAGTGCCTGGAACAGCAATACCTCGCCGATTCCCGAGCCCCCAGGATGGCCGCCCGCTACTTCACCCGCGTCGCGATCCATTCCATCTGCCCGTTGTACGTATCGACCATGGTGCCGGTGATCGTGTCGCCATCAATCGTGCCCGAGAACACCATGGTGCCCCCCGTCTCACCCGGCAGCAGGCCCGCGTACCGGTGCACAACCTTCACCTTGTCGCCCTCTACGGTAACCTCGGCGTCCGCGTATGACCCGGTGAGCGCGTAGCCATCACCCGCCCGCACAAAGTCCATCTTGATCATCGCGCCGGTCTGGAAGTGCCGATCGCTGCCGGCGACGCGCATCGTCTCGGGGTACTCCCACGTGCCCTCCAGCGCGCCCTGATCCACGGTGATCACGCTCGCAGCGCCGTTATCAGCCCTGGTCACGACAATCGTGCCTTTGTTTTCCGGCAGTGTCACGCCCCAGCTCGCCTCCCCCGGTGCCGAGACGGACTTGCTACCCGGACCGCCCACCGCGTTGTTTGAGCCCGTGACCACGATGGCGAGCTTCGCCGACCCCTGCGCCGCGGCCTTCACGATACCTTTGACCGTGTACTCGCCGGGCGCACCGGTTATCGCCACTGCGTCGACCACGCCGCCGGCCCCCATCTGCTCGGCCGACAGCTCGGGCAGCCCCTCGGCCACACGCTTCTGGTTGAGAGCTTTGAACACCGCCTCGTCAACAGCGAGCACCCGGCCGCCAACCGTGTTGGGCGTCGCCACTTCGTTGTCGCCGGTCTTGATTGTGGTGCGCGCGGTCTCGGTGAGAATGCGTTTGATGTCGGCAGCCTTGAGATCGGGATCGATGGCCTTGAGCATCGCGGCAGCCGCAGCGACCTCAGGGGCTGCGAAGCTCGTGCCGCTCTGCTGGACCGGCCCGCCGTTGGCATTCAGCCCAACGGTGGCCTTCGTGCCGGTCGCGGCGATATCCACAACGTAGTTGTCCCCCGCGATGGTGGTGTAACTCGCCGGATTCCCGTCGTTGTTGACGGCCGCCACGGTCAGCATGTTGTCCAAGGGGTGGCCGCACGGGAAACTCGTTCGGTTGTCGAGCGCGGTCTGATCCGTGTTACCGGCCGCGAAGACGAAGACCACATCGTCATGCTCCGCAGCCATCTTCTCGAAGAACTTCTTGTAGACGGCCGCCACATCCGGGTGGCACAGGTCAGCCCCCCAAGAGCAGTTGATGACCGTGGCGCCGCTCTCAACTTGCTTCTGCAGCGCCACAAGATTGCCAATCGCGTAGGTCTGGCCGTCGCTCAGGACCGTCTTTGCCGGGTCTTCAGGATCAGGTGTGGTGGTGGTGAGCCCGTAGTTGCCCGACTGATAGTTCGTGATTGAGAGGGTGAGTTTCTCACCAAGAGGGCCTGCGATGCCGGCGGGACCGCCATTGTCCGGGTCTCCGCCAATGACGGTTGCCACGCCGGTACCGTGGCTGCCTGCCTTGTTGACCGCACCGTTCGCAACGCGGGGAGCAGCGATCTTGCCGTTCTCCTCGCCATCGGGGTACTCGATCTTGACCTTGCCGCCAAACTCACTCTCGGCGCCTTCTCCGCGGATGTAGAGACCGTCGTCAACGACGCCAACGTTGACCTCGCTGAGCTCGACGCCGGAACCGCGGATGTAGTCCCATGCCTTGCTCACGCCAAGCGTCTTGTAGTTGCCGCCAACCGCGCCCCCGTACATCGGGTCCGCGTAGGGGTCCTGCCGTACACCCCATATCTCCCTGCGGCTGTACGCTTGGGGGTTGGGGAAGGCGAGTTCAACCGCCTCATCGGCCTTGGCCTGTTCCAGAGCCGAGATGAGCTCAGCTTCCGTAGCACCGGGGAATTCGATCTGATAGAGATTGATGAACTCGATCTCGCCAACGATCGTGCCACCAATATCCTCGGCCACCTTCTCGGCATCTTTGCGCTTGCCGTCTTCGACCAGCGTGATACCTATCTGACCCGCCGGAACCTCGCCCCACTGATCCGTTATCACGAAGCTCGCCGGGTCCGGCAGCTTCACGTACGCCTCACCCAACTCTGACCCGCCGCGCGGGCCACCCCCGCTCCTGCCGTGAAGCCACCAGCCAACGCCTCCCGCGCCCATGCCAAGGACCACCACGAGCAGCCCGATGAGCACTGCGATAAGCCCCCACGGGTTCTGCTCGGACTTGGGTGCTGAGTGGGGTTGCGCCGTCGCGGGCGCCGGTTGCGCCGGTGCCGCTACGGGTTGTGGTGGCTTTGGAAACTGCTGTGCCAGCTCTGTGATGCTCGCTGCGGGAGTCCAGTCGACCCGAGACTCGTGCCACACCCAGTCATCGGCTACGACGCTGCCCGTTCTTGCGAAGGAGACAAGGTCGTCCCACAGGTACGGTCCGTGATTCTCTTCGGAGCCGACCTTCCTGACATACCACCCTTGGCCCAAGTCCATCACGCGTATCGCCCCCCGATTCGGCACGACGATGGCCACATGACAAGCCCACAGAAGCGGATACGCGTCATGCCCCTCGTCAACCTTCGACGGAACGGCCTCGCTACCCTGCCGCCACCGCCTCGGCCATGCCCACCATCGCGTCGACTCTGCCTACTCCTCCTCCGCGCCGGACGCGTCGACCTCTGCCCAGGTCTTCCCGTGCGCGATGGCCAGCACCGTCGACGCGGACACCCCGCACTCCGCCGCGATCTGTCGCGAAGACTGGCCTGCGAGCAGCTGGCGCTTGATCTCGGCGACCTGAGGTGCGGCAAGCGCCTTGCCCTGTCGCGGCTTCTTGGCGAGACGATCGGGAAGGTTGGGATCGAGCGCGGACCACGCACGCCCGTGCTTGATCGCGCTGACCATGCTGGGGCTGATGCCAAACTCCTGGGCGATGGCCGCGCCAGAACGTCCGGCTTCGAGCGCGGCGATGACTCGTTCTGCGCCCGCAACGTCCAGCGTCGCAACGGGCACCGCGGACTGCATCCTCTCGCGAAGCTCATCGTCGATCGCATCGGCCCACCGCTTGCCGCTCTTGATGGCGCCCACCGTCTGCACAGAGACCCCAAACCGCTCGGCTACCACGACGTGGCGCTCCCCCGCGGCGATGCACTGGGCAATCGCCCGGGCCTGATCGGCATCGAGCTTCCTGCCGCGCTTCTCAGCAGCTTTGGGGCTCTCTTCAGGCACTAGCATCACGAGCGAAGTGGGGCGGCCCCGCGACCTTCTCGGCAAGCGTAGCGACTATGTTGTCGCGGACCTCGGCGTCGGCCGGTCCGTCTCCACCTACGTCCAGTGGCAGGTCGAACAGCTCGACCAGGCGTCGCATCAGCTTGAGCGTGCCCACATAGTCGCGCGAGCGTCCGCCGCCCTGGGCGGCCAGCAGCCCCGACGCCTGCAGGAGCTTGAGGTCATGTGATGCCGTTACTTGGCGAAGATCGGCAACGCCACGGTAGTAGCGGTTGGTGACCACGCGCCCAAAGAACGCGTCCCACAACGCATTTGCGGCCCGGGCATCCATGCCCAGCTCGTAGACAACGATGTCCTCAAGTGCGACCCACAAGAGCTTCTCGGTGGCGTTCTTGAGCGAAAGGGCGTCGACCTGACGGCGCTGTGCGCTCACGTGAGCTGCAACGAACGGCGTGACATCGACGCTGGGACTCCAGCCGCTACCCAGACAATCGAACGCGGCGTAGTAATCAACAGGATGTGCGCCCCACCACTCCTCGAGGCTCGTGAACTGCGGGAGCCTATGACCTCTACGGTACATCACGAGCGAGGCCACGATGCGTGCCGTACGGCCGTTGCCGTCGCGGAACGGATGAATGGCGGCCAGCCACACGTGAGCCAGCGCGGCTTGAACCAGCGCGGGCGCCTGGTTGCCATCGGACTCGAGCCACGTTGCGAGATCGTCAACCAGCGCCGGGACCTCTTCGATAGCGGGAGGCAGGTACACCTGCTCGCCGGTGGCCGAGTTCGTGAGCCAGACCTGTCGGTCGCGATACAGTCCCGCGCGCTCGGCCCACGAACGCGCCATCACACTCGCGTGGATGCTTCTGAACACCTCGGCGGTCCACGTGAAAGCTTGATCGTCCGCCCTGGAGAGCACGAACTGCATGGCCTCGCGATAGCCGTTGACCAGCGCTGTGTCCTCATCGCTCACCCCGGGCGGCTTATCGCCAGCGAGAATGCGGCGCACCTCGTCTGCGGTGACGGGGACACCCTCAAGCGCGACCGAAGCGCCAATCGCTTGGGCCTGCAGGTCGCGTCGGACCCTCCCCGACCACGTGCGCGGAAGCGTGGAAACCACATCGAGCCGCTTGGCAGTCTGCTCGAAGCGGTCGATGTCAGCCTGAATCTCGGATGTCAGCGAGTACTGGAACATGACTACATTCTTATAAACGTTTATAAGAATGTCAAGTCAAGGCCAGCGGCACGAGCTTGATCCGCTCCCCTACCCCTCCGCCACCGCCTCGAGAAACGCCTCGCCATACCGGGCCAGCTTGGCCTGTCCCACGCCGCTCACCGCAAGCAACTCCTCGTCGCTTCTGGGCCGCGCAGCAGCCATCGCCATGAGGGTCGCGTCCGGGAACACCACGTAGGCCGGCACGCCTTGCTCGGCAGCGATCTCTCGGCGTAGCTCGCGCAGGCGATCGAACAGCGACTCGTCTTCTGGTGCGAGCTCGATCTCGACGCCCCTGGCACCCTTGGCCTTGCGGACCTTGGGCGGCTTGGCGACCTTGGCGCGCGGGCGGGCGAGTTCCACGCTCTCCTCGCCGCGCAGCACAGCACGCGCCGCGGGCATGAGCTTGAGCACCGAGAACCGCGCAATGTCCTGCACCAGATACCCGCGGTGTATGAGCTGGCGGATGATGCTGCCCCACTCCTCGCGGGAGTGCTCGGCACCCACGCCGTAGACCGAGAGCTGGTCGTGGCCGCGGCGCAGTACGTTGTCGGTCTGAGCGCCGCGCAGCACGTCGATCACGTGGCCTATCCCGAAGCTCTCCCCCAGCCGGTACACGGCAGAGAGCGCCTTCTGCGCCTCCACCGTCCCGTCGAAGAGCGCCGGCGGGTCGAGGCACACGTCGCAGTTGCCGCAGTCCTCCTCGAGCGGCTCGCCGAAGTAGCCCAGCAGCACGCGGCGCCGGCAGGTGACCGCCTCGGCCATGCCCACCATCGCGTCGAGCTTGTGCAACTCGATGCGCACCTGATCGGGGTTGTCGCTGTTGGAGATGAGCGTACGCGCGGTGACCACGTCTTGGAGGCCAAAGAGCAGAAACGCCTCGGACGGGAGTCCGTCTCGGCCTGCTCGGCCTGTCTCTTGGTAGTAGCCCTCGATGTTCTTGGGGCAGTCGAAGTGCACCACGAAGCGCACGTCCGGCTTGTCGATCCCCATCCCAAAGGCCACCGTCGCCACCACCACGTCGAGCCGGTCGCCCAGAAACGCCTCCTGCACCCTGGCGCGCTCGTCTGCCGCCAGTCCCGCGTGGTAGGCGGCCGCCTTCACGCCCGCATCGCGCAGCTTGGCGGCGACATCGGCGACTCGCTTGCGCGTGAGGCAGTACACGATGCCGGACTCGCCCTCGTGGTTGGCCACGAAACGCTTGAGCTGGCCGATGCCGTCGGTCTTCTCGGCAACGGTGTAGCGGATGTTGGGGCGGTCGAACCCTGCCGAGAACACGGGCGCGCTCAGCAACCCCAGCCGAGTGCGGACGTCTTCGAGCGTGGTCTCGTCGGCGGTGGCGGTGAGCGCGACTATGGGGACGTGGGGGAAGCGGGGGCGCAGCTGGGCGAGCTGGACGTACTCGGGACGGAAGTCGTGGCCC
>CAYXQU010000024.1:0-13431 GCA_964467305.1 uncultured Eubacteriales bacterium | reverse complement strand
TCACGCATCCGCTGCGTACCCGCTTCGGGCGCGAAGGTCAGCCCGCTCTTCTTGCCGCTCGATATCATCCGGGCCATCTCGACGCTGAATGCATCTACGCGAAGGCTGGGAAGCGACACCGATGTCCCGCTGCCGGCGAGCCGTCCGGTGAGCCTGCGCAAGACCTCTTCAAGCTGGCTGTGATCAGCTGTCGACAGCGAGGTCAGTGACGCTTCGTTGTACCCCGTGCACGACAAGCCTCCCAAGACGTCGCGAACGATCGTGTCGGCGCTTCGCTCGCGAACCGGGCGGTACACCATCCCCGCCTGGCAGAAGCGGCAGCCACGGGTGCAGCCGCGAAGGACCTCCACGACGAAGCGATCGTGGACGACATCCATGAACGGCACCACCGGATCGACCGGCGGCTTGAACTCGCCCAGATCCGGCAGCACGCGCTTGACCACGACAGCGGGCACCGCATCGTGCACGGGCTCGGTACGCACGTAGCGCCCGTCCTCATCGGTGACCACCTGGTAGCGCGATGGGACGTAGACGCCCGGGATGGCCGCAAGCCGATCCAGCAGCGCCGACCTGTCCTCGGCCACTCGCAAGCTCTCTCGATGTGCCTCGACGATGTCGGTCACCGCGCGCTCGCCCTCGCCTATCAGCAAGGCATCGAAGAACTCGGCGAACGGCTCGGGGTTGTACACGCACGGTCCGCCGCCCACCACCAACGGGTGAGACTCATCCCGGTCGGTGGAGCGCAAGGGCAGCGAAGCCAGATCCAACACCTCGAGGATGTTCGAGTAGCTCAGCTCATAGGGGACGGTGATGCCGATCAGATCGAACGACCCCAGCGGCGCGCATGATTCTAGCGAGAACAAGGGGATCTCGTGCTCGCGCATCAGCGCGATCATGTCTTTCCACGGCAGGTACGCTCGCTCGGCGGCGACATCGTCTGCCGAGTTCAGAATGTCATACAGGATGCCGATCGCCTGGTTGGCCTGACCGATCTCGTAGGTGTCCGGATACACGAGCGCAGCCCGGTAGGCGGCGTCACCCGGGTAGCGCGCACCCCACTCGCGATCGATGTACCGAGAAGGGCGTTCGACCGACTCGAGAAGCGGTTCGATACGGGGCCACAGATCGACCGGCGTCACGAGCCCTCCGGAGCTGCACCGACGTCTTCGACGACGATCTGCGGCACTTCCGCTTCGGCGGCGGCAGGCAGGCTCGAGGGCTCCTGCACCCACGCGTGCGCGGGAATCGGCTCATCAGACTCGATCGCGCCACGGCGTCGCTTGGCCGCAGCCGCGATCACCTTGTCACGGGTCTGCTTGATCTTCTCGGCGAGACCGGCGACATCTCCACCCTGCTCAAAGTACTCGACAGCGGCGTAGCCCATGGCGATGGTGCCCGAGTAACCGATGCCGGCCTTGATCGCCCATCCCAGTCCGGGAACGAACGCCAGCGCCTGCCGGGCGATGGTGCGAAACACGAACGCGCCACCCACGACGGCGGCGAGCTCTTTGATGCGCTCGGCACCCAGCGGCTCACCGTAGGCGGCCGCGATCTGCAGGATCATCTTGGCCTGATTGGCGGTCATCAAGGGCATGTCAGCCCCGGGAATGACCACGACGCCGCCAATGACGGCGTTTTGGAACGCGGTGTTGCGCACGGATTCCTCGGCAACCGCGCGACGCACGAACGGGAAGTTCGCAGCCAGCGCAAGCCTCTTACCGCTCACGCGGTCACCCAGCCACTTGCCCAGCGACTCGATGAGCTCAGCGGTGTCCGCTTCGACAAGCGTGTCGAGTAGCGGATGGCCCACCCGGCGCGCCAGCTCCGCGCGGTCGTCGCCCACGCCGATGACCACGCACGGGATGAACGCGCCCCTGGCGGCGGTCAGTGACGGTTCCAGCGTGTCTTGCGACCCTGCGGCCGCAACAAGGACATCAGCCGATGAGTCCACCGCAGCGCTGTCCCCGGGCAAGACCACGTCGACGTGCAGGGCAGCCGAACTCATCTGGGGGCGCAAGGCCTCCTTCAAGGCCTCGACCAGCGGCTCGGGAGCCTCAACATCGATGAGAACAGCGATGCGGACCGGCTTCTCGCGTTCGGCCCTGAGTTTCGACCCCGACGTGACGAGATCGCGGATATCGAGTGGTAGACCCATGGTGGCTCCTCTATGCGAAACGGCGCGCCCACACCGACAGAAGCATACCCGTCGCGGCCATGTTGGTGACCATGAACGATGAGCCGAAGCTCATGAAGGGCAGCGGAATACCGGTGATGGGCATCAGACCGATGGTCATGCCTATGTTCTCGAGTATCTGGAAGGTCCACATCGCGATCACGCCCACCACGATCAACGAGCCGAACAAGTCGCGTGCCTGCGCCGAGATCTCAAGCGAGGTGACAAGGAGCCCGAAGTACAGGCCGAGCAGGACAAGCGACCCCATGAAGCCCAGTTCCTCGCCCAAGACACTGAAGATGAAGTCCGTGTGGCGCTCAGGCAAGAAGTTCAGGTTGCCCTGGGTGCCGGATTTCAAACCCTTCCCGGTCAGCTCCCCCGATCCGATCGCGATCTTGGACTGCTCGAGGTTGTAGCCGGCGCCGGAGGGGTCCCGGGTGGGATCGACGAAGACGAGCAGGCGATTCATCTGATAGCGCTTGATGAGCACGCTCGAATCCGAGACGGCGTTGAGCTTCGTCGCCGACCCGGACTCCACCGCGGCGATGTACTCGGGATCGTACGGTCCGCGCTCAAGCGCCCGGTTCATGATCTCGTTTGCCCCGAACAGTCCGGCGACGAGCAGCACACCGGCCACGGCGAGCGCGGCGAACCAGCGAGCCTGCAAACCACCGATCAGCAGCATGCCAAGGGTGATCGCCGCGAACACGAGTGCGGTACCCAAGTCGCCCACCGCAACGACCAGCACGAAAGGTATCGCCGCGATTCCAAGAACCCGCATGACATCGCGCGGGGCCTCGATCCTGCCCTTGTATCCGGCGATCACAGCCGCGAGCACCACGATGAACACGAGCTTGGCCGGCTCGGAAGGCTGGAAAAGCCGAATGCCCGCGATCTCAAGCCACAACTGTGCGCCTTTGGCGCTCGCTCCCAATCCCGGCACCAGCGGAGAGACGATGAGGAAAGCACAGAAGAACAGAAGCGGGCCCACCCAGCCCTGAAGCTTGCGGTAGTCGATCACCCACGCGACGACCAGCGGGATCAGCCCGATGCCTAGACCCAGCAGGTGCCGGCGGAACATCGCGTCGCCGTAGTCCATCCCGGATACCGCCGAGCGAACCATCACGCTACCGAACAGGCACAGCAGCATCACGATGGCGATGAGCGCCGGATTGACCGCGTGGAGCATTGAGCGTTCCGCGTTGGCGCGCATCATCGCGAGTTGTCCTGCGCATCGACGTGTTCGACACGCTCGCCGAAGAGTGCCGCGAGCACCTGACGGGCAGCGGGTGCAGCGACCGAGCCGCCGTGTCCGCCTTCCTCGACCACGACTACCACCGCGTACTTGGGGTCGTCGTAGGGCGCGTACCCAACGAACCACGCGAAGTCGTCCTTACCGGCCACTTCGGCGGTACCCGTCTTGCCGGCCACCGGCACGGCGAACCCGCGAAACGCACTGCGGGCGGTACCATCGGTGATGACCCCGCGCAGCGCCTGACGCATGATGGTGTTGTTCTTCTTCGAGACCTTCGGAGCGAACACCACTTCACGCGTAGGTCCCAGCACGGTCGTGCCATCACTGTTGAGGACCTTGCGTAGCGTGTGGGGCTTCATCGCTTCACCGCCGTTGGCTATGGCGGCATAGGAGACGAGCACCTGAAGCGGCGTGGCGAGCATGTCACCTTGCCCGATGGCCATGTTCACGGTGTCACCCGGCAACCAGCGCTGATACTCCGGGTAGTTCTCGTTGTACGCCTTCTTCCATGCGGCGTCGGGGACACGCCCGGTCGTCTCACCGGGCAGGTCGATCCCGGTCTTCTGCCCATAGCCATACTGTCGCGCGTACTTCTGAAGCTTCTCGTCCTTGTCTTTGTAGAACTCGTAGCCAATCTCGTAGAAGACGGTGTCGCAGGAGTCGGCGACGCCGTCCATGAATGACTCGGTGCCGTGACCGCTGTGCAGCCAGCAGCGCTTGGACCACTGTTTGCCCATGCCGGTCCACAACCCGCTGCACTGGTACTGCTTCCACTGCGAGGTGATCTTGGTCTGGAGTCCTGCGGCGCCCACTATGGCCTTGAACGTGGAAGCCGGTGGGTACTGACCCATGATCGTGCGATTGGTCAGTGGAAACTCGGAGCTGGTCGAGGTCAGTGACCGCCACTCCTTCTGGGACACCCCTCCCAAGAACACCGACGGGTCGTAGGTGGGGGCGCTCGCCATCGAGATGATCTCGCCGGTACGAACGTCTATCGCGACGGCCGCGGCGGCCTTGGCTTTGGGGTAGCCGTCATCGTGCGCGTCATCGATAGCATCTGCAAGCGCCTTCTCGGTGACCTTCTGGATCTTCAGGTCGATGGAGAGCACCACGTCGCGCCCGGGCTCCGGATCGGTCTCCGAGATGATCCTGCGAGGACTACCCGACGCGTCCACTTCGATGACGCGCCTGCCGCGATCTCCCTGGAGCACCTTCTCAAACGAGCTCTCAGCTCCGGCCTTTCCCACGACGTCTGTGGGGTGGTAGCCCTCGAACTCCGGCGACACAAGGTCGTCTTCGGAGATCTCACCCGTGTAGCCCAAGACGTGTGCGGCCAAAGACCCATACGGGTACTTCCTGACCGCTCTGGTCTGCACCTCGACTCCCGGGAACTCAGCTTCGTGCTCAGCGAGATAGGCCACGGTCTCCAAAGGCACGTCGATTGCGACGACCCGAGGGGCCAACGCGGCCTCCTTGACGCTGTTGACGCGCTCCTTGATGTCGTTCAGAGGTACGTCGAGCAGCGACGACAACCTGAGCAAGAGCTCTTCGTCATCGCGCACCGAGGGGTCCACGACCACCGCCATCGTCGCGCGGTTAGTGACAAGCTCCCTCCCCTTGCGGTCAAGGATGCGACCGCGAGGTGCGGGAGTGCTGATCTCGCGGATGCGGTTCTGCTCCGCCTGCGAAGCGTAGGCGGAACCCGAAATCACCTGCATGCTCCACAGTCGCACGAGCAGCAGAAGCAGCACGGCGGTGAAGAGGCCTCCGAGGATCGCGTACCTAGGTTTGAGTGTCTGCCGAAACGAGGTCATGAACCCATCCGGTCAAGGTGTGGCCGAGAAACTACGGCGGTCAAAGCGTCTGTCGCCCTATCCCAAGCGACGAAACGTCTTTATGGGGCGATCAGGGCGCAAGAACCGCGCCAACCACGGATACACGAGCAGCGCCAGCGTCACATTGTACACAGCGCCCGGGAGCATCTTGGTCAGCAGGGAACGCCAGAACGGCCCTCCCACCCCCAGTAGTGCGAGCACCAAACCGTAGGCGATCTCCGCGCTGAGCGCGGCGACTGCCAAGACCGTGAGGGGCAGCAGCCACCCTTCGGCGAACATCTGCTCGTGGAGCAGCCCCGCCAGGTACCCGGTGACTGCCAGCACCAGTGCCATGGGGCCCAGCGGGCCGCTTCCGATGAGATCGAACAGCAAACCGGCGACGAACCCGCTCGCCGAGCCTTCGGTAGGCCCAGTGGCAAGAGCCAATGTGACCACCACGAGCAGCAGGAAGTTGGGCGTGACGCCGCCCACCGAGATGTAAGGTGCCAGCGCGACTTGCAGCAGTGTCGCGATCAGGATCGAAGCGGTTGCGGGAACGAATCGACGCATCACTCATCACTCTCCGGCACCACGACCGATGGCTCGGCGACGATGACCAGGACCTCTTCCAAGCCGGTCAGTTTCGCAGCGGCACCCAGTCCGATCTCTTGGAACAGCGAGTTGTCGGAGACTCTGATCTCAGTGACTTCGCCGATGATGATGCCTTTGGGATAGATGCCGCCCATGCCGGAGGTGATGACCACATCGCCCGCGCGCAGGGTCGTCTCGGTGCTCACGAAATCGAATGAGAGGTTCCCATCGATGGACCCACGGACCACGCCCTCGGCACGGCTTCTCTGGATCATCGCAGCGACACCACTGCGCTGGTCGGTGATGAGGCGCACGCGCGAGGAGTTCCCTGCGACCGAGACCGTCTGGCCCAGCAGGCCTCCGGAGCCGATGACCGGCATCCCCGGGGCGATGCCGTCGCTGGACCCGCGATCGATGACGATGACGCCCTCCCACGAGTTGCTGGGGCGCCCGATCACCCGAGCGGCCACAGACTCGAGATCCTGCGCTTGAGACAGCTCCACGAGACTGCGGAGCCTCTCGTTTTCCAGACGGGACTCCTCGAGTTCGGCCACGCGCGTACGAAGCCGCTGATTCTGCTCGCGGAGCTCTTCAAGCTGGCTGCGCGAAACGCCAAGGTCACTCGCCCACGCGAACAACCCTCTTACCGGACGGGTGGTCCACTCCCCTGCAGCCGAGACCGGAGCCGTCACCGCATGCGTGACCGCACGAACCCGGTGCAAAGGACCGGTGTCCGCCTCGCGGTGCCACAGCGTGATGAGCACGATCGAAAGCGCGACGAAGAGGATGACCCATCCGGGTCGCGGTGCCTGTGTCTCGTTGCGATGGACTCTCATGATCGAGGCGACGTCCTAGCGACCGCCTTGAAGCACCTTCTTCAAGGCATCGATCTCTTCGAGCGCCTGCGCTGAACCGTCCACGACGTTGGTCAGGGCGCTCTCCGACACGTGCACGGGCATCCCGGTCTCGTGACGAAGGCGCTCGTCAAGTCCCTTGAGAAGCGCTCCGCCTCCGGTTAGCACGATGCCGTACTCCATGAGGTCGCTCGCGAGTTCGGGTGGTGTCTGCTCCAAAGTACCCTTCACCGCCGAGACGATCGCAGAGGTAGGCTCCTCGAGCGCTTCCCTGATCTCCTCGGATTCCATGGTCACGGTGCGCGGAAGTCCGGTGAGGAGGTCTCGGCCTCGAACCTCGACGTCCACCTCCTCGAGCAATGGCCACGCGCTGCCGATCTCGAACTTGATCTCCTCGGCCGTGCGCTCGCCGATGAGCACGTTGTAGACGCGCTTGACGTGGGCGATGATCGCCTCGTCGAACTCGTCGCCCGCGATGCGGATCGACTGAGCGACGACGATTCCACCCAGCGAGATGACCGCGACCTCGGTGGTGCCTCCTCCGATGTCGACGACCATCGAACCGGTGGGCTCTTGGATGGGCAGGCCCGAGCCGATCGCCGCGGCCATGGGCTCCTCGATCAGGAACGCCTGCCGGGCACCTGCCTGCATCGTAGCCTCGAACACCGCGCGCTTTTCGACCTCGGTGACACCGGACGGAACGCACACGACGACACGGGGCTTGGGCTGCCAGGGGAATCGCTTGACCCGCGTCTTGTTGATGAAGTAGCGCAGCATGGACTCGGTGACTTCGAAGTCGGCGATGACTCCGTCTTTGAGGGGACGGATGGCCACGATGCTGCCGGGAGTCCTGCCAAGCATGCGCTTGGCATCGATTCCAACAGCGAGGACACGTTTGGTGTCGCGCTCCACGGCGACGACGGAGGGCTCGATGAGCACGATGCCGCGACCGCGAACGGAGACCAGTGTGTTAGCCGTCCCGAGGTCGACGGCCATGTCGCCGCCCCACGAATTGAAGAACATATCGATAAGCGACACGGTCGCGTTCTCTCCTCTCGAAGCTCCGCGATGCGAAGCTGAGCCTGCGCCTGAAAGCGGCTTGCACGCCGAAACCGACCCGAGACAGTTCGCCTGCGGGCCGGACGCACGTGACACGCCTGAAGTCTAGCACAGCGCAAGAGGAAGTCGTTGACAGGACGGTGACGTTCCCGCAGGTCACATAAGCCCCATGTCGCGCAGACTCGCGTGTGATCCGGCCTCCCCGATCACCACGTGATCCAAGACCTCAACGCCCAACACGTCGCCGGCCTTGACCAGTCGGCGCGTCAGCTGGATGTCTGCCCCGCTGGGAGTGGGATCTCCGCTCGGGTGGTTGTGGACGACGACGACCGATGCCGCCGATACCTTCACTGCGTCTTTGAAGAGCTCTCGCGGATGCACGATCGATGCGTTCAGCGAACCCACGGAGACCTCGATGATCTTGATCAGGCGGTTCTTGGTATTGAGTGCAAGCGTCCAGAAGTGCTCCCGATCGCGTCCCCTGAGTCTGGGCTCGCACAACGCGGCGACATCTTCAGGAGTTGAGATGACCGGGCGCTGCTGCTGTGGCAGGCTCACTCGTCTGCTGACCTCGAGGCACGCGAGCACCCTGGCCGCAGCCACCGGACCGACCCCATCGAGTCCGACCAGCTCGTCGGCACCCACGCGCCAGAGCGCGGCGGGTGACGACTCGTGTGCGAACAGCCTTCCCACGCCGGAGGCCGCACTCTCCCCAAGCAGTACCGACAGAAGTGCCTGGTCACTCAGGACATCGGCTCGACCGTGAAGCAACAGCTGACGCGCATCTGAAGAAGACTGCCTGTCCGAGACCACCATGATTCCTCCCACACCCAACCGCGTTCGGAGTCACACTGTGCCTCAAGGGCGCCTAGCTACCGCTTGCCTGCAGCTGCCCAGTCCCCAAACCGCCTGCACAAGTAAGCGACCCGGACCGATGCCGGCCCGGGTCGCTGCAGGTGCGAGGACTGACTCAGTTGGCGAAGAAGATCGCGATCTCACGCTCCGCCGACTCCGGCGAATCGGAACCGTGGACGATGTTGGCATCGAGCACCAGGCCGAAGTCTCCGCGAATCGTGCCAGGCGCTGCGTCCGCGGGGTTGGTGGCACCCATGAGCTTGCGGCACACCGACACGGCATTGGGACCGGCGAGAACCATCTTCACAACCGGCCCGGAGGTGATGTACTCGACCAGACCGGGGTAGAACGGCTTGCCTTCATGCTCGATGTAGTTCTGTGCCGCCTGATCAGGGGTCACCATCCCGTACTCAAGGCGCTCGAAAGTCAACCCGACCTCTTCGAAACGCTGCAGGATACATCCTACGAGACCGCGGGCCACGGCGTCGGGCTTGATCATGATGTACGTACGCTGATCCACTCTGGATTCCTTTCCGTGATTGCAGACTATGCGACCGGCGCCTCTCAGCTGCCGGAGGAACGCCAATCGTTCTCTATACCGGTGACTTTCCAGCCGAAGCCCTCGCGTCCCACCGTCACCTCGTAGTGCAACGGGGCCCCGGATTCGGGCGTCACCGTGACCGCCACCGTGGATGTGCTCCGACCGCGCTCAACGCGCTCGATCGCGAACTCCTTGACCGGCGGCATCTTCGCCATCTCTTTGGCGACGTCTTTGTCAGGAACGGCGACCCAGTAGGTGTCGACCGGCTGACCTGCAGCGTAGGCCTCGATCAGTCCGGACACCGCCGTGGTCTGCGTAGGCCAGCCGTAGCCGAACCAATACGCCGCGAACAACGCGGCGACGACCAGTACCACAACGGCGACGACCGCGACGACGCCGCGAAGCCAGCCACCGGAATGGCGCCGCTCGGCCCGCTGCGCCCGGCGCGCCTCACGGTCGCGGCTGCGCATCTCCTCTTCGGTCATCGAGAAGAACGATGAGACCGCTTCTTCGTCACCCATGCCCAGCTCATTTGCTGCGACAGCAGCTCCGTCGGCGTCGGGAGCAGGGTCATCGCTGGAAACGGCTTCGGGTTCAGCGGCCTCGAAGGGATCCGGATTCGGCGCGGGGGCGACCAGCTGCTCGCCTGCGGTGAGTGCGCGCAGATCCGCGGTGTCCCATCCCGACGGCTGCGAAGCCAGTCCCGCAGCGACAAGCTGCCCGGTCTCCCAGCCGTCGACGGTCTGAGTGGCAGGGGTTGCAGCCGCGAGAGCCTTCTCGTAGTCAGCCTGGGCAGGCGCGCTGAGCTTGAAGCCATGCAGTTCCGTGGCGCGCTCAAAGGCCTTGACCGCCTCTGCATTGTCGCCTACCGCGACGTAGGCCTGGCCCAGGTTCGCCAGCGCTTTTCCTCGGCCGGCGTAGTCATCGAAACCCAGCGCCGCCTTGTACGCCTCGATCGCATCGGCAGGGCGATCCATCGCCATGAAGCACAGCCCCAGGTTCACGAGGGCCTTGCCCGGGTCCGGGTTCTCGGGGTCGATCGCGGCCTTGCGGTAAGCGACAGCGGCCTCATCGATGCGTCCGCGCTCGCACAGGGCTCCAGCCATGCCCTGCAGAGCACGGAACTGCGTCTCGTAGCCCGGCTCGACCAACGCCGCTTCGTAGGAGGCCACTGCGTCCACGTACTCGCCGATGGCGCAATACGCAGCGCCCAGGTTCGCATGGACCGCACCGCGCCGATCGTAGGTCTCATCCCTCAGGGCGTGACCGTACACCGTGATCGAATCCTGGTACCTACGGAGTCGCATGAGGGCGTTGCCCGCCATGTGATAGGCACGGCCATTGCCCGCAGCGCCTTTGCCGGCGGAGGCGAGGAACGACTTGGCCGCAGCGCGGTAGTCGCCCTCGTCGTACGCTCGCTGTGCCTCTTGGAACCTCGACTGATCCACCACGGGCTCGCAGTCCGCTACTTCGCGTCGCTGATCTTGACGGACTCGATCGTGTCACCGATACGAAGATCGGCCATGACGTCCTGGCCCTCGGTGATCACGCCGAATACGGTGTACTGACCGTCGAGCATGGGCAAGGCCTCCAGCGCGAAGTAGAACTGCGACCCGGCAGAGTCAGGATCGTTGGTGCGCGCCATACCCAGCGCGCCCTTCACATGCTTGTTGGGATTCACGGTCGGGTCGAACTCGCCTTTGATGACGTGGCCGGGGCCACCGGTGCCCAACGGTGGATTGCCCATGTTGACCGCGTCGACGACCTCGTCTTTGCTCAGTTCGCGCGTCTGGGGATCGCCGCCTTGGATCACGAAACCGGGCTCGTAGCGGTGGAACTTCGTGTCATCGAAGAAACCGTCACGCGCCAGCTCCACGAAGTTGCCCACGTGTATGGGCGCATCGGCGCCGAACAGCTCGACGACGATGGTCCCCTTCGAGGTCTCGAACGTGGCGATCTCTTTGCCGGTCGGCTGATACTCAGGTGTGTACACCGTGGCTCCCTCTGAGTTGGTCGGAGGCTGTTCGGTCGTCTCGGTGGACGACTCGGTGGGCGGCGGGCTGGCCGGCTCGGTCTCGGTGGGATCTGCAGAACCGCACCCGGCAAGCAGCAGCGCGATCACCGCGATGGATGTGAGCAGCGCGAGCGTTGTCGCAAAGGAACGTGACTTCACCGACGGATGACCTCCTGGACTCGGCGTGAGGCGCGCCTCATACGCGCCGGAACACTCGGTGCATTCTACCAGCACCGAGTCGCGCTGATAAGGAGTGGTATGACGGCACTGCATTAGGGGTAGACTGGTGAACAAGAGGGACCCGCGGGGGCGGGACCGTCCTCCCCCGCTTCGGCAGCGGTGCGCCACAACGACGTGGCGCGCTTGTCATCAGGGAGGCGATGTACTTGGGAGCACCAAGCACTGACAAGGTCCGCAACGTCGTCCTCGTCGGACACGGCGGTGCGGGAAAGACCTCGCTTGCTGAGGCCATGCTGTTCCTGTCCGGCGCGACGAAGCGCCTTGGCTCCGTCGACGAGGGGCACTCGACCCTCGACTACGACTCCGAGGAGATCAAGCGCAGCTTCACTATCAACCTCTCGCTGGCCCCCGTCATCCATGAGGGCGTCAAGATCAACATCATCGACACCCCCGGCTACGCCGACTTCATCGGCGACGCCATTGCGGGCATGGAAGCCGCCGAGATGGCGCTGTTCGTGGTCGACGCGGTATCGGGCCCCCAGGTGCAGACCGAGCGTCTGTGGCGCATCGCCGGCGACATGGGAATCGCCCGGGCGATCTTCATCAACCGCCTGGACAAAGAGCACGCCGACTACGACGGCTGCATGAGGAAGCTCACCGAAGCGTTCGGCGACAGAGTCGTGCCCGTTCAGATTCCCATGGGCACCGAGGCCGACTTCCACGGCGTGGTGGACATCATCCGCATGAAGGCCTATCACCATGAGGACGACGGGGAGCACATGGACGACATCCCCGCCGAACTCGTGGCTGCTGCCGAGGCTGCGCGCGAACAGCTCGCCGACAAGACCGCCGAGGCCGACGATGACCTCATGGTCAAGTACCTCGAAGGCGAGCCGCTCACTCAGGAGGACCTTGAGAAGCTACTGGGTCTCGCCATCGCGCAGAGCAAGGTGGTACCCGTCTTCGTTGGCTCGGCCATCAAGCTCCAGGGCGTCGAGGACCTCATGGAAGAGATCGTGACGTTCTTCCCCGAGCCCACCGCTCACGGCCCGCTTCACACCGTGGACGGTGACGAGGTTCCCTTCTCTGAAGACGGGGATTTCGCCGGTCACGTGTTCAAGACGCTGTCGGACCCCTACGTGGGCCGGCTTTCGTTTGTGAAGGTGGTCTCGGGCAAGCTGCTGCCCAACACCGAAGTCGTCAACTCACGCACCGGGAAGAAGGAGCGCGTCGCACACGTCTTCAAGCTCATCGGCAAGGAGTCCTCTGACATCCCGCAGGCGATCGCAGGCGACATCGCCGTGTTGGCGAAGCTCGCCGACACGTTGACCAACGACACGCTCTCAGCCAAGGGCGAGGTCACCTTCGACGCGCTTCCGCTGCCCGAGCCCCTGTATCCGGTCGCGATCGTCGCCAAGACCAAGGCCGACGAGGACAAGCTGGGCTCGGCGCTCAAGACCCTGGTGGACGAGGATCCTTGCTTGAGGCTTGTCCGCGACGAGGAGACCCACCAGACCGTTGTCTCGGCGACTGGAGACACCGCAGTCGATGTCGTGCTCTCCCGCCTCCACGACCGCTATCACGTCGAGGCGGAGCTGGCCGAGCTGCGCATCCCGTACCGGGAGACCATCCGCAAGAGCGCGAGCGCTCAGGGCCGCCACAAGAAGCAGACCGGCGGCTCGGGCCAGTTCGCGGATTGCTGGCTGCGCATCGAGCCCAACCCCGGCGCAGGCTACGAGTTCAAAGACGAGATCGTGGGCGGCAAGATCTCCAAGCCCTACATCGTCGCGATCGACAAGGGCGTCCAGGACACCATGACCCACGGTGCGATCGCAGGCTATCCGGTCCAAGACGTGCGCGTCGCCGTCTACGACGGCTCCATGCACGCCGTCGACAGCAACGAGATGGCATTCAAGACCGCCGCACGTATCGGATTCCGAGCCGCCGCCGAGAAGGCCGACCCGGTGATCCTCGAGCCCATCGCGACTCTCGACATCAAGGTCCCGGACGCCTACGCGGGTGCGGTGATGGGCGACATCAGCTCGATTCGCGTTCGCGTCTTGGGAATGGACGCTCCCGAACCCGGGACACAGGT
>CAYXQU010000023.1:0-13442 GCA_964467305.1 uncultured Eubacteriales bacterium | reverse complement strand
GGTTACAAGATCGTCGAGACCGCCAACGGTTCCAAGGCGCAGCTCACGAACTTCTTCGAAGCGGGCTTCAACCCGTCGACGCTGCCGCGCTACTTCCACACCATCGACGCCATCCTCATGGCCGGCGGTTTCGTAGCCATGGCGCTCGCGGCCTACTACCTGCGCAAGGGAGTGCACCTCGACTTCGCGCGCACGACCATGGCGACCGGTGCGACCATCGCGCTTGTCACCACGCTTCTGATGCTGCCGCTGGGACACTGGCAGGCGGCCAACGTGGTAGAGAACCAGCCAAGCAAGATCGCTGCGTTCGAAGGCCACTGGGACGACGGGCCCATCCCGCTTGGGATCATCGGCTGGATCGACGAGCCCAACCGGCGCACCGTCGCGCTTGAGATCCCCGGGGGCGTGAGCTTCCTGACGGACTTCGACTTCACCACCGAGTACCCCGGACTCAACAGCTTCGCGCCCGAGGACATCCCCCCGCTGCAGCTCACCTACCAGTCGTATCACTGGATGGTGCTTCTGTGGGGCGCGATGCTCGCACTCATCGCCGCAGTGTGGCTCATGAACCGCTCGGGCAGCCTTGAGAGCAAGCGCGGACTTCTGACCGCTTTGATGTGGGCGCCCATCATGCCCATGCTGGCCATCCAGCTTGGTTGGGCGGCGGCCGAGGTCGGACGCCAGCCCTGGATCGTGTGGGGCGAGCTTCGCACCGTCGACGCGGTCTCCAAAGCGGTGCCCGCGTCCGAGGTTCTCGTCACGTTGCTGCTGTTCGTGGCGTTCTACACGCTCGTCTACGTGGCGTGGGCGCGCGTGGTGATCGGCTTCATCAAGAAGGGTCCGGCGATTCCCGATGCGGGAGCCGGAGCCAACGCTCCCGCAGTCGTCGCCCCTGCCGCACCCGCGGTCGCGGTGGCCGCCGATTCAGGCGAGGTGAGGTAGATGGGACTGGGTGAGATCTGGTTCGTCCTTGTGGGCGTGCTCTTCGCGGGCTACGCGGTGTTCGACGGTTTCGACCTGGGGGTGGGCGTCCTGTACCCCTTCCTTGGCAAGACCGAGGAGGACAAAGCTGTGCTCCGGCGTGCGATCGGGCCGGTCTGGGACGGAAACGAAGTCTGGCTGCTGACCGGCGGCGGCGCACTGTTCGCGGCGTTTCCCGCGGTCTATGCGACGGTCTTCAGCGGTTTCTACATCGCGCTGATGCTCCTGCTCTTCGCGCTGATCTTCCGGGCGGCAGCGCTGGAGTTCCGCTCGGTGGATCCCGAGTGGAAGAAGCTGTGGGACTGGTCGTTCTTCCTGGGAAGCGCGATCCCGGCGCTCCTGTTCGGTGTCGCGGTGGGCAACATCATCCGAGGTGTGCCGCTGACCGCCGAAGGCGAGTTCATCGCCGGCGGGGGGACGCCGATGTTCCTTGGCAACCTGTTGGTCGCGCTGAACCCCTACGCGCTTGTGATCGGCGTGCTGGGGCTTGTGTGGATCATCTTGCAGGGCGCGACGTGGCTTGGTCTGAAGACGACCGATGACCTGTACGCGCGCGTGCGCTCTGTTCGCTCCAAGATGCTCATCGCCTATGTGGTGCTGTTCGGCGCGGCGACCGCCGCATCCGCTCTGCTGGTTCCCGAGGCGTTCGCGAACGCCACCGCTTCTCCGGTGGGCTGGCTGTTCGCGGCACTTGCGGTTGCGGGGATCGTGATGGTTGCCATGGGAGGTTCAAAGGGTGCCGACAGGATGGCGTTCTACGGTTCGTCGCTGTCAGGTGTCGCGATGGTGGGCATCTGGGCGGCGTCGATATTCCCTGCACTCGTCCCTTCAACGGGCGTTGGCGAGGCGCTGACCATCGCTAACTCGCAGTCGTCGCCACTCACTTTGACCACGATGCTGATCATCGCAGCGATAGGCGTTCCGCTGGTCCTGTTCTACTTCTTCTTGATCTACAAGACGTATGCGGGGCGCATCGACATGTCGGTCGGGACCGACGGGCACTACTGAGGATCGCTTCGACGTGTGGGCGGCGTATGTCGCCTGCTGAGAACGGGCCGTGCCGGGTTGCCGGTACGGCCCGTCGCGTCGTGACGGCGTGATGAGCGTGCCGCTCGCGCACGGCTCGGTGCCGTTCGCCGACTGGGGCACGGCGATGCACCTCCGGTGCGGCATACTGCGTCACCAGTGTGGGTGAGAAGAGCCGCGGACACGGCCGCCTCCGCACGTAAGGGTGGGATACGGAACAGACGGAGGTGCCTGCATGGCACGTACTAACGCCACGCGCGCGTGGATCGTCGCGCTCGCCGGTCTGGGCATCAACCTGGCGCTCGGGGTCCTGTACTCCTGGAGCGTCATCGCCAAGTCGCTGTCCAAGCCTGTCGCAGAAGGCGGCTGGGGATGGACCTCGGGACAGGCGAGCCTGCCCTACGCGATCGCGGTCGGGGTCTTCTCGGTGGCCATGGTCTTCGCGGGACGAGCCCAGGACCGCTTCGGTCCCCGGATCGTTGCCTCGATCGGCGGGGCGCTGTGCGGTCTGGGCATGATCGTGGCGAGCTTCGCCACTCCCCAGTCGACGCTGCCCATCACGCTGGGGTTCGGCGTTCTGACCGGCGTGGGCATCGGGTTGGGCTACGCGGCCGCCACCCCGGCGGCGGTGAAGTGGTTCCCGCCCAGCCGCAAGGGCCTTGTGACCGGCATCGTGGTCGCCGGCTTCGGCCTGGCCAGCGTCTACATCGCTCCGGTGACCACGTGGCTGCTCTCCACCCAGCAGGTCTCCGGCACCTTCCGGATCCTTGGGATCGCGTTTCTCGTGACTACGGTCGCTCTCGCGCAGCTGCTCAACAACCCTCCGGCGGGCTACGTGGCCCTCGAGTCGGCACGCGTGGCAGGCGGACCTGCCAAGCCAACCGACGATTACGAGTGGTCCGACATGACCCGTACGCCGCAGTTCGCCTTGTTGTGGACGATGTACGCCTTCTCGGCATTCGCCGGGCTTATGATCATCGGCCACATGGCCAAGATCGCCGCTGCCCAGCTCACCACCATCGATCTGGGCTTCCTGCTTGTCGCCGTGCTCGCCGTGGGTAACGCCAGCGGACGCGTGGTGGCCGGCATCGTCGCCGACAAGATCGGCGGCACGCGCACCATGTTCGTGGTCTTCGTCATGCAGGCTGTGATGATGGGCGCACTGGCGCTTGCGGGCTCGGCGGCGGCGCTCGTTCCCGTCGCTGCAGCGGTGGGCTTCTGCTACGGAGCGAACCTCTCGCTGTTCCCCTCGACGACCGCCGAGTACTTCGGTACCCGGAACCTGGGAGTCAACTACGGGCTGGTCTTCACCGCCTGGGGTGTTGGGGGCGTGTTCGGCTCGATGACCGCCGGCACCATCGTCGATTCCACGGGTTCGTATGCGTTGGCCTACGCCATCGCGGCCGGCTTGTGTATCGCGGCCGCGCTGCTGAGCTTCGCTACCAAACCGCCGGCACCGCGTGCTCAGTCGGTGCCCATGCCCAGCAGGGCCGACAAGGCCGCGTGACGCTCCGGTCGAAGATGGCGAGCTGGGCGCAGGTGTGTGCTGTGCGGCGGGCTTTGACCTCGCGCAGGGTGGGAGTATCCTGAGCCGAGCAAAGACCACCGCACACCGAGAGGCCACATGGAGCGGCGCTTCCACAGCCCGTACAAGCACTGGGTTGCAGGACTGTTCACGGAACTCGGCGTGCTGTCGGGATTCGTGGCGGTGCTCATCGTGATCTCTGTCGTCGTGTACTGGATCTTCAGGTAGCCGCGCCATGTGGGTGAAGCTCCAAGCGGCTGACCTCCGCACCGTCGCGCACTATCTGGGTGTGCTCACCATAGGTATCGCGATCACGATGCTGGCTCCGCTGATCACTGCGCTGGCGTTGGCCGAGTGGGACCCGGCGCTCGACTACTTCGTGGGCATCTCGGTGACGCTGGCTCTGGGTGTCGCGCTCACCATGGCGAACCTGCGCCCCGCTGGCGTCAACCGTCGGCAGGGGATGCTCGTGGCGGCGCTCGGCTGGCTCATCGCCTCGCTGGTCGCCGCGATCCCGCTGTCGCTGAGCGGCAACTACCTGAACTACTACGACGCGCTGTTCGATGCCATCTCGGGCTTCACGACATCGGGTCTGACGTTGGCGGTCGACTTGGACCACATGAGCTACGCGCACAACATGTGGCGGCACCTGACGCACCTTATCGGTGGTCAGGGAATCGTGGTCGCGGCACTCTCGTTCGCCTTCGGGAAGCGCGGCGGTGCCGTGTCGCTGTACACCGCCGAGGGCCGAGACGAGAAGATCCTGCCCAACGTCATGCACACCACGCGCTTCATCTGGTTCGTCACCGCGGTGTTCGTGGTCCTGGGCACCCTGGCGCTGTTCGTCTTCAACACGTTCCAGGGCATGTCCGTCGTCCGGGGGTCGTTGCACGCCTTCTGGATCACGGTGGCTGCCTACGACACCGGCGGGTTCGCGCCGCATGCGATGGGCGCGCTCTACTACCATGCGCCGGTGTTCGAGTTCATCACCGTGCTGCTGATGCTGGCGGGCACCCTGAATTTCAACCTCCATGCCGACCTGTGGCGTGGTGATCCCGGTGAGATGTTTCAGAACATCGAGACCAGGACGCTTGCCACGAACCTGATCGTGCTCACTGCCTTCACGGCTGCAGGCATGGCGCTCGCGCCGCTGCTCAACGGGCCCAATGAGATCATCCGCAAAGGTCTCTACCACGTCATCTCGGCACACTCCGGCACCGGTCACCAGACGCTGTACCCGGCTCAGTGGCAGGCGACGCTCGCGGGCGGCCCGTTCATGGCGGTCGTGCTGGCGATGGCCGCCGGTGGCGCGTCCTCGTCGACTGCGGGCGGCATCAAGGCCTTGCGAATAGGCCTGATCGTGAAGTCGGTCGTCGATGGCGTGAGGCGATCGTTGTCGCCCGACAGCGCCGTGATCCGCACGCGCTTCCACCACCTGACCGAACGAGTGCTGACGCCGGAGATCTCTGCGTCCGCGATGACGCTGTTCATCCTGTACTTCGTGACCTACGTGAGCGGCGCGCTGGTTGGCGCCGCGTACGGGTATCCCGCCGACGCCGCGCTGTTCGAGTCGATATCGGCCACGGCGAACGTGGGACTCAGTACCGGAATCACGGTGCCGTCCATGCCCATAGGTCTCAAGACCCTCTATATGGTTCAGATGTGGGCGGGCAGGTTGGAGTTCCTCGCCCTGTTCGTGCTGGTGTTCGGTGTCGTCACCACGCTGCTCCCCGGCAAGAGGAGCCGCCGATGAGGTCCATGACGGGGCTCCTCGCCATCTTCGTCGTGCTGGCTGCGCTGCTGCTCATGCCGCTCACCGCCCATGCCATCCCGGTACGCGTGGACACCACGGCGCTCTCGCAGGCCGATCCTGACCTCGACGGCCGCACGGTGCGCTTCACCGGCGAGGCGATCGGCGAGACCCTGCGCGCGGACAGCCGCACGCGCTGGGTCAACGTCTTGGAAGACGGCGTGGCGATAGGCGTCGTCGCCCCCAACGCGATGCTCGAGCCCATCGACGGCTTCGGCGACTGGTCTCGAAGGGGCACCATCGTCGAGGTCACCGGCGTCTTCAACGTCGCCTGTCCCCAGCACGGCGGAGACCTGGACGTGCACGCACAGGAGATCAGGATCCTCGAGCCGTCCAAGCCGATCGAGCGACCGGTTCGGCCGGCGAAGGCGGCTGTCGCCGCCCTCGCCTTCGCCCTGGCTGGTGGGCTGTTCGTGCTCATGCGGTACCTGAAGCGGCGCGCCGTCTAGCGCTACCAGTTCACCAGCCGGCGCTGGCCTTCCAGCGACCGGACGTGTGTGGCGTCCTGGACGACCTCGAGGCATCCCTTGTACGCGCCACTCGCGTCGTGCATCGCGAAGTAGCGGATGTGCAGGAACTTCCCACCAATCTCGAGCCAGAACTCCGCGACATCCTTCTCGCCTGCCTTGAACGCCGCCAGGATCTCTTCGACCTTCGCGAGGCTCTTGGGGGGATGGCAGTTGCGCACTTCTCGGCCGATCGCCGAAGGGGAGCGTGGGAAGATCCGCTCGCCCTCCGAGTAGAACCGCACGCGGTCGTGTTCGTCGACGAACGAGATGTCGAAGGGCAGCGCGGTCAGCATGATGTTGAGCTGCTCGATGGTCAGCCCGCCGGTCACGAGCGGCAGCACCATCGCTTCACCCAGCTCGCCGGTGGAAGGCGCTACTGCGGCGGCCGCGCGCGCCGAGTCTCCGCCGGGTCCCTCGACCCACGCGTAGCCGATCTCCGCATCGCCTGCGGCCATGCGGGCCCACTCGACATCGGTCACCACCTGCAGTGCGGTTGGGAACAGGATCTTCTCTTCCTTGTAGACCATGTCGTCGATCATCTCGAGCACTCCGGGCAGCATGTCGCTCAGCGTGGTGCTGTCGCCTGAGGCCGCCAGGGCGCGCGCGGTCTTGATGCGGGCCCGGATGTCATCGTCGAGCCCCCACATGACCTTGGTGGGGCCCTCGACTTCGTGGCTCTCGAGCACCGGGAACAGCTGGTGCTCCTTGCGGGTGTAGTGCACATCGATCTGCGCGAGCCGCTCCAGCTCGTCGACGATCACGCCCATGATCACGCTCGCCGGTGCACCGGCGCCCAATCCCTCAAGCGCCCGGCGAAGCGATGCGGTGATCTCGCCTATCACGACGTTCTCGCGCTGGTAGGCGTCGATGGGATGTCCGGTCTCGACCTGGGCGTCGGGCTTGTCCTCGAGCGCATCTTTGAACACGGTCACGTGAACGTCGCACAGGCGCATCACTTCGCTCACCGGCATTCCCTCGGCGATGAGCGCCTGCTCCATGCGGGCGATCTCTGCCGAGTCGACATCTGCCACAAGCGCATCGAACTCCGCCTTGACCTCGTCGACACTCGCGCCATCGTGCAGCTTGGTGATCAGCGACTTGAGCGTCTCCTGGCGCCGGGCCCGCGTGGCCTCATCGACTTCGGACGCCGGGGCGCCTGCGGCCTCCTCGGCGGCGATCTGCCGCTGCGCGATCGCGGTGCGCACGTCGTCAAGGAACGTGTCGGCGTCGACGTCGGCCATCGAAGCGGCGACCTCGAGAGTGGCCGCGCGCGCGACGGTGGCGCGAAGCACCGGGTTGGTGAGCTTCTTGAACTCGGGTGCGTACTCGACAAGCCAATCAAGCAGGTAGGGGTAGCTCTCCAGCAGGTCGTGGACGGTGGTCTTCAGCGTGATACTCATCGCGGGTCTCCCTCCCGGGGTGTTCTCTTTCCCGACTATACATGACCGAAACAGTCATGTATTTGACCGAAGTCAAGAAATCTCGACTAAATCAGTCAGGATTGCCGAGAAGCCCGTGCGGTGCCGCACTCGATCCGATCGAGGCGCGTGCTACCGCGCGCGTTTCACAGGCGCGATGTCGCGCCCCAGGCCGTAGGCATCAGCGAGCTTGGGTCCCACACCGCGGTACTCGCGCGACCCGGCGATGTAGACCAGCGGGTCGAGGGCGCCCACGTCCACCACCGAACCTTCCGGCTCAGCGAGGATCCGCTCCTCGGCGTGGGCCTCGACCACCTCGCCAAGGACCACGACGTAGCTGCCCACCACTACCTCTTCGGTCACGCGGCACTCGAGGTTGAAGGGGCACTGATCGATGATCGGGGCCTCGACCAGTGCTGACGGGGCAAGCGTCAGCCCGGTGGAGGCGAACTTGTCGGTGGTCCTGCCGTTGGTGGTGCCACAGAAGTCGACCTGCGCGGCCATAGACGTGTCCGGCACGTTCACGGTGAAGGTGCCGCTTCGCCGGATCAGCTCAAGGGTGTATCGCGACTCGCGCAGCCCCATGGCGATCGTGGGCGGAACCGATGACACGATGTTGATCCACGCCACGGCCAGCGTGTCGGCGTGCTCGATCGTCCCGCCCACCACGAGCGGGCACGGCATGGGGTAGAGCCGCTCCACCGGCCCGATGCGCTTCTTCACTTGTGCGGTCCTTTCGCCACGGCGAGGTCTTCGACTACCGTCCGAGTCTACGCCTTGCACTTCTTGGTGACAGTGAGACCATAATGGGCGCCATCGAACGGGGTGAAGTCGCGTGACTTCAGCCGCGCCCACAACGAGAGGCACCGACTGTGGACACCAGGCGCCAGCGCACGCGGCGGACCATCATCGCGGTGCTGTTCTTGGCACTTCCCGTCACGCTCAACTACTACTCGCCGTACCTCATGACCCAGGGAACCGCCGAGAAGGTAGCCACCGTGTCTTTGTTGTTCTGGGTGACGGTGGGCGTCAGCTCGCTGGTGCTCGGGCGATCGTTCTGTGGCTGGGGATGCCCCTTCAACGGCCTGCAGACCCTGTGGGACTCGGTGGCCATCCGGCCTGACAAACGCGTCCGTTTCCTCTGGCTCGCGAAGTACATCCTGTGGGCCGCGTGGGTGGGTGCTGTGGTCGCGATCGCGGTGGTGGTTGGCGGCTGGAAGACGTTCGATCCGCTGTACATGACCGAGACCGGTGTCAGCGTCACCGACCCCGGCAACATGGTGACCTACTTCATGCTCGTGGGCCTCACCTTGGCGCCCACTCTCCTGGGCCGGCGGGGCTTCTGCCGATACTTCTGCCCGTTCGGTGTCTGGGGCATCGTGGGCGAGAAGATCGGCGCGGTGCTGCGGGTGCCCCGTCTGCGACTGAGTGTGCAGAACACGGCATGCACGCGGTGCGGATCGTGCTCCCGGAACTGCCCCATGGGCTTGCCGGTTCGCGAGATGGTCGCCGAGAAGAAGATGCGCGCCACCGAGTGCTTCATGTGCGAGACGTGTGTCGACGTCTGCCCGCAGGGGGTCATCGGCGTGGGGTTCGGTGCACCCGGTCCGAGCAGTGCAGCGGCACGAGGCACTGGCGTTTCCCAGCGTGCGGGTGCGGAATCGCACCTTGACGAGACGGGCGACGGGTCTTAAGGTTCACGGAACCTGTGTGATCGGCTTGGCTTCGCGGCCGGGCGAGATCTTCGCGAAGGAGGTGTGATCGAGAAATCATGGTTCGCCGCTCTGAGTTCGTGATGATGATGGACATGATGATGACCCAGCCCGGGTCTATCGGCGCGTGCGCCGGATCCGGGCGGCCTTCTGCCCACCGCTGACACCGCGGTCGGGGTATCGTTCCCATCAGCAGCACCACGAATCCAGAAAGCGAGAGAAGCCATGAGCGACTCGACCACCCCCAAGTTCGACACGCTTGCCGTCCACGGCGGCCAGACACCGGATCCAACCACCGGATCTCGCGCGGTGCCCATCTACCAGACCGTCGCCTACAACTTCAAAGACACCGACCACGCCGCCGACCTGTTCGGCCTGCGAGCGTTCGGCAACATCTACTCGCGGATCATGAATCCCACCAATGACGTGCTTGAGCAGCGCGTCGCCGGGCTACATGGCGGCTCGGCCGCACTGGCGCTGTCGTCGGGTCACGCCGCGGAGGTACTCGGCCTTCTCAACGTGACCAACACCGGCGGCTCCATCGTGGCGTCGACGTCTCTGTACGGCGGCACGTGGAACATCTTCCTGCACACGTTCCGGCGCCTGGGCATCACGGTTCGCTTCGTCGAGCCCACCGATGTGGAGGGGTTCGTCGACGCCACCGATGACACCACGACCGCGTGGTTCGTCGAGACCATCGGCAACCCGCGCCTCGACGTGCCCGACTTCGACGCGCTGGCGTCGGCCGGTCGCGAGCTGGGCGTCCCGCTGTTCGTGGACAACACGTTCGCCACGCCGTACCTGTTCCGCCCGTTCGAGCACGGCGCAGCGGTGGTCATCGAGTCGCTGACCAAGTGGCTGGGCGGTCACGGCACGTCGATCGGCGGCATCCTGGTCGACGGTGGCAACTTCGACTGGTCGCAGGGCCGCCACCCCGAATACACCGAGCCCGACGCCAGCTACCACGGGCTGAAGTTCTGGGATGTCTTCGGTGACTTCCCGGGCCTGGGTAACGTCGCATTTGGCATCCGCGCTCGCGTGAACCTTCTGCGCGACCTGGGTAGCTCGCTGTCGCCGTTCAACGCGCAGCAGTTCTTGCTGGGCGTCGAGACGCTGTCGCTGCGCGTCCAGCGCCACAGCGACAACGCGCTTGCAGTCGCCCGGTTCCTCGAAGCGCACCCCAGAGTCGACTGGGTCGCGTACCCGGGGCTTAAGAGCCACCCAACGCACGCCAACGCCAAGAAGTACCTGAACAACGGGTTCGGCGGTGTGGTGGTCTTCGGCGTGAAGGGCGGCCTCGAAGCCGGCAAGAAGCTCATCGATTCCACCGAGCTGTTCTCGCACCTCGCCAACGTGGGAGATGCGAAATCGCTTATCATCCACCCGGCGTCGACAACTCACTCGCAGCTGTCCGCGGACGAACTCGTCAAGGCGGGCATCTCCGAGGAGTTCGTGCGCCTGTCTATTGGCATCGAGGACATCGACGACATCATCGCCGACCTCGAGCAGGCACTTGGGCGGGTCTGAGCCATGACCTCAGCAGCAGCGAGATCACCGTGGGACGACGTCGGCTCCGCCGGCGTCGTCGCCGCGCATACTGTCGGCTTCGACGACGTGGTCCTCTCGGCGGGTGCGAAGCTTCCGCATGTCCAGGTGACCTACCAGACCTACGGTGAGCTGAGCGAGGCCAAGGACAACGCGATACTGGTGTGCCACGCGCTCTCGGGCGACGCTCACGTCGCTGGCTGGCGTGAGTCCGACGCGCTCGCAGCGGGCTGGACGCCTGAGTTGGGGCGCGACTGGAGCCCGCAGGACCTGGCGACCGGCGACCCCGATGCCGCGCCCGCCTCGGCGATCAGGCCGGGCTGGTGGGACCCGTTCGTGGGACCGGGCAAGACCATTGATACCAGCAAGTACTTCGTGATCTGCGCCAACGTGCTGGGCGGGTGCTCCGGCACCACCGGCCCGTCAGATGTCGACCCGACCACGGGCAAGCCCTACGGCCTGAACTTCCCGGTCGTCACGATCGAGGACATGGTCGACGTGCAGGCACGGTTGCTCGACCACCTGGGCATCGAGAAACTGCTCGCGGTCGTGGGTGGCTCGATGGGCGGCATGCAGGCGCTCGCCTGGACGCGCCGCCACCCGCAGCGCGTGGGCGCGTGCGCAGCGATCGCGACCACGTGGCGGCTCGCCGCGCAGGCCATCGCGTTCAACGAGGTGGGACGTACCGCGATTCTGGGCGACCCGGCGTTCAAGTTCGGCGACTACTACGAGACCGGCGTGCCCCGGCACGGGTTGGCCGTGGCGCGCATGATCGGCCACATCACCTACCTGTCGGACGAATCGATGCACGAGAAGTTCGGTCGCCGCCTTCGTGACCGAGACGAGCACGCCTTCGACTTCGTCACCGAGTTCGAGGTGGAAAGCTACCTCGCCTACCAGGGCAAACGGTTCACCGAGCGCTTCGACGCCAACACCTACCTCTACATGACCAAGGCCATGGACTACTTCGACCTGTCCGAGGGTCACGAGTCGCTCGCCGACGCCGTCGACGGCACGTCGGTGCGATTCCTCGTGCTGTCGTTCTCAAGCGACTGGCTCTTCCCAACGTACGAGAGCCGCGAGCTTGTCGACGCGCTGCGCAGCGTGGGCGGCGAGGTCAGCTTCGCCGAGATACCCTCGCCCTACGGGCACGATGCGTTCCTGCTCGAGCCCGAGCAGCAGCATGCGTTCGTGGAGCCGTTCTTGGCACGCGCCCAGGCCGACTTCCGTCGCCAAGGAGGTGAGGGCTCGTGAGTCCTGAGGACCTGTTGCGCCCCGACCTGCGCCTGATCACCCAACTCGTTCCGCACGGAAGCCGCGTGCTGGATCTGGGCTGCGGTGACGGCTCGTTGCTCGCGCACCTTCGCGATGAGCGCGGTTGCACCGTGCGCGGCGTCGAAGTCGATCACGCGGACATCGCTGCTGCGATATCGCAGGGTCTCTCGGTGGTCGAGAACGACCTCGACTTGGGCCTGTCGGGCTACCGGGACCAGACCTTCGACATCGTCGTGCTCTCGCAGACCCTGCAGGTGGTGCGTCGCCCGGCGTTCGTGTTGCGAGAGATGCTGCGCGTGGGCGAGCGGGGCATCGTGTCGTTCCCGAACTTCGGCTACTGGCGTATCCGAGGCTACCTCGCGAGTCGTGGTCGTATGCCGGTCTCGCGCTCGATACCGTACAGCTGGTACGACACGCCCAACATCCATCACACCACACTCAAGGACTTCCGGGACTTTGTGGACGCGAACGGCGCCCGTGTCGAGCAGGAGATTCCGCTGCTCACCGGCAACTGGCATCGGCCTGACATCCGCCGGGTGGGGTTCGTGCCCAACCTGTTCGCCGATACCGCCGTCGCCGTGGTTCGCTCCAAGTAGACCAAGGCGCACCCGCCCGCGCGAGGCCCCCGACGGCTTCGCGCGGGTCAGCCGGCCGCCGCTTGCCGCAAGCGGAACACCGAGAACTCCTCGTCGACGCTGAGCAGCCCCAGTGGGCGCATGTCGAGCGACTCGGCGACGGCCCACACCGTGTCGCGGTTCATGTCCAGACCGGCGGCTTTGGAGCCCTTGCGGAAGAAGACCCAGAGCACGGCGCGGGGAGCGAGCTGCTCCACCACCGCTGGCATGAGGCGCTTCAGGTGCGCGCCGTCGGTGGGGAAGACCAGGACCATCTCGGCGTCTTCCGGCGACACGAAGCGGACGTCGGGCGGCAGCCCCAACGACTCCACCACGCCGGGTACCGGATCGATGACGGCGACCGCCGAACCGGGCTTGACGCGGGCCTTCTCGGCGACGGTCTTCTCACTCATGTGGGCTCCTCACGAGAACTGCATACACTCGTGCCCTGCCTACATACCCAGTCGGGGTAGACTTACCTGTGTGACCGATACCAGCTCATACGACTCTTCCACGGTGCTCGAGCGCCTGGGCTACACCGACCGCGAGCGAGCGCTGTTCGCGACGCTTGCCCAAGGCGGATTCGAGCCTGCGCGCGTCGCGAGAGTCGACCGGGGCCTGCCGCTCATCGCGTCGGAAGCGGGACTGGAGCGCGCCGAGCCGGCCACGCATCTGGTGAAGGGCGCGGATTCGTCGGCCAGCCGCTGCGTGGTGGGTGACTGGGTCGCGATCGCCCGGCCCGAGGGCCATGACATGCCCATCATCGAGGTGATCTTGCCGCGGCACGGTGCGTTCGCCCGCAAGGACCCGGGCGAAGAGACCGGTGAGCAGGTGCTGATCGCCAACGTCGACGTGGTCTTCGTGGTGCAGTCGCTTTCCGGCGGAGGCCTGAATCCCGGCAGGCTCGAGCGCGAGCTCGTCTTGGCGTGGGAGAGCGGTGCCACGCCGGTGGTGGTGCTCACGAAGTCCGACCTGTGCGACGACGTGGCCGCCCACCTGCGGCCCGGGGGCGTGGTCCTGCTGGTGC
>CAYXQU010000022.1:0-13493 GCA_964467305.1 uncultured Eubacteriales bacterium | reverse complement strand
GAAGCGCAGCGCGAGGTTGAGGTCGTGCATGACCGAGATCACCGAGACGTTCTCCTCGGCACACACGCGCCTGACGGTCTCGAGCACATCGAGCTGGTTGCGCAGATCGAGGCTGCTCGTGGGCTCATCGAGAAGCAGCACGCGCGGTTCTTGAGCCATGGCTCGGGCGATCACGGTCTTCTGCAGTTCGCCGCCGCTCAGTTCGTCGAGGGGGCGCAGTGCCAGATGCTCGAGGCCAAGGCGTGCGATCATCCGGTGCGCCACGTCCAGGTCGTGTGCCGAGGCATCCCACTTGATGTGAGGGCGCCTGCCCAGCAGCACCGCATCGAACACGGTGAGGTGCGAGCGGTCGGGGCGCTGCGCGACGTAGCCAAGGAGTCTGGCGATGTTGGTGGGACTCATGCGCTTGGCATCCTCGCCGTCCACGAGCACCGTGCCGCCCTGCGGGTGCAAGACGCGGTTGAGGCACTTAAGCAGTGTGGACTTCCCGGCGCCGTTGTTGCCCAGGACGGCGAGGAACTCGCCGGGGGCCACGGTGAAGTCCACACCGGAGAGCACGCGGTCGCTGCGGTATGCGAACTCGACACCATCGACGGTCAGGATCATCGTGAACTCCTTCGGCTCATGAGCAGGTAGAGGAAGAGCGGTGCGCCCAGCAGCGAGGTGATCGCGCCAACAGGAAGCACCACCGGAGAGATGACCGTACGGGCGAAGGTGTCGGACAGCAGCAGCAGGAAGGCCCCGGCGGCTGCTGAGGCCGGCAGCAAGTAGCGGTAATCGGTCCCGATCACCCGCCGCACCAGGTGCGGTCCCACCAGCCCGATGAAGCCGATGATGCCCAGGAACGCGACGGCCACCGCGGTCACGAGCGAGGACACGAACATGCCGGCCAGCCGGGTGCGATTGACGTTGACGCCAAGCCCCTGTGCGGTATCGGCACCCCCCTCAAGCGCGTTGTAGTCCCATCGTCGCAGCATGAAGTAGACGCCGCCTGCGAAGGTCACCGACGCCATGGATGCCAGATCTCGCCACGAGGCACGACCCAGGTCGCCGAAGGTCCAGAACACCACTGCTGCCACCTGAGTGTCGTCAGCGAAGTACTGCAGAAGCGCGGTTCCCGCTGCGAAGAGCGACCCCAGCGCTACTCCGGTGAGCACCATGGTCTCGGGCGTGACTCCTCGGTAGCGCGCGAAGCCCACCACCACAAGCGTCGCCACCATGGCCCCCGCGAAGGCGCTCGTGGTGACCGAGAGGGGATTGGTGATCGCCACCGCGTCCATCGCCGAGCTGCCAATGGTCCCGCCGCCAAACGCCACGATCGCCAACGCGGCTCCGAAGGCTGCGCCTTGGGAGATGCCCAGGGTGAACGGCGAGGCCAAGGGGTTTCTCATCACGCTTTGCATGACCGCGCCCGAGATCGACAGGCCGGCTCCTGCCACGATGGCCGCGAGCACGCGGGGCAACCGCACGTTCCACACGATGGTCGTCGAGGCCGCCGTGCTCTGCCCCAACAGAGCAGCGATCACATCACCCACGGTGAGGTTGGCCGCTCCTGCGCGGATGGCGAACAGAGCGACGACCACGACGCTCAGAACGAGCGCCGTGGTCGCAGCCCCTCTCTTCTTGGAGAAGGCGGCGTAGGCATCGCGGACCGCAGGGTCGACAGTCACCGGGTACCTCGCTACTTGGCCTTGAGCAGGTCGAGGTTCTCGAAGCCGCCCTTGTAGGTCTCGGTCAGCTTCTCGTGCATCGGTGCGCCCAGCATGACCTGCGAAAGCTCGTCGAGCTTCACTGCGGGATCGACATCGGCGAACTGCTCGGGGTACATGACGGTACCGGCGAAGTACGAGTTAGCCAGCGCGGTTTCGATGTTCGTCCAGTAGTTGTTGAACGGAATCTGGGTGTAGACGCGCTTGTCTTTGACCGCGCCGAACGATTCGTACAGGGCGCGGTTCTTGGCGACGTCCTCCTTGACCAGGCTCAGTCCGCTGCGGTCGAGGAAGATGTAGCGCGGATCCCACTCGATGAGCTGCTCTTTGTCGATCATGACACTGCCTTTGGGCGTGAGGTCGCCTGCGACGTTTCTGGCTCCGATCGCCGAGAAGGGCGGGTAGTTGGGAGAGGTGCTCTCGATGCCGTGTGCTCCCTTGAAGCCCAGGGCGCCTATGTAGGCCGTGGGATGATCAGCCTCGGCGACCTCGGCGGTGCGTGCCTGCAGGTCAGCCATGGTGGACTTGATCAACTCGGAGACCTCGGTGGTGCGCTCGGATGCCCCAAGGACCGATCCCACAAGGTCGAGTGAGGTGAACAGCTGCTCGTCAAAGGTGCCTAGATCGCCGTAGTTGAGCACCACGACCGGGATACCGGTCTTGCTCTGCAGCTCGTCAGCGGAGGCCTGGTCGACAAGCTGAGCTGCGAAGATCACGTCCGGAGCCACCTCGAGAAGTCGCTCTGCGTCAGGAGCGGAGTCGGGGCCACCGGCACCGATGACCGGCAGGTCGAGCAGCGCGGGGTTGGCCAGCAGGTAGGGCCGCTGGATGGGCTCCTTGCGCTCAAGGTCTTCGATGCCCACCACCTTGTCGGCCGCGCCGGCGTAGCAAACCAGGCGCAGGGCACCGGGGCCGATGGCGACGACCTTCGTCACATCTGCCGGCAGCTCGACGGTGCGGCCGGCCAGATCCGTGACCGATGTGGCCTGTGCGGGAGCTTCCTCTTCAGCCGGGGTCTGTGCCGGTGCCTGGGCGCAGGCACTCAGTCCCAGGGCCAAGACGACGGCGATTGTCAGCAGGATCCAACGCTTCATGGGTCTTCCTCTCAGGAACGGGACGATTCCAACAGTCTCAGGAGTCGATATGCCAGCCGCGCGAGTACCGGTGCGAACACGGGATGCAACACGGCTCGCCGTCTCGCACTCGAAGCCGCGACTCCATGACCGGCTCCCCGCACACTGCGCACACCACCGAAGGGAAGATCTTCGCCGGCTGCGGGAGCTCCACTTCGACCTCGGTGATGGTTGCGAAGCGCGACTCGTCGAGGCTTAGCAGCTCGACAGCTCGCTGGTGATGCTGCGTCCACGCGATGCGCTTCTCTTCCGGCGTCGCTTCTGCCGAGAAACCCCGCTTCATCTTCTTGACGAAGCCCTCGTCGACAGGAAACGCGTCGTGGCGCATCGCAACCCGCACGCCGTGCCCATCGCTGCGGCGCACCACGGTGAACGCTTGCTTGCCGTAGTCGCGGTAGACCAGGCTTCCCTTGCCCAGGGTGCAGCCGGTGATCACCTGGAACGCATCGAACCCGCAGGCGTCCGTCTCGACGATTCCCAGAATCTCCTCATCGGTGCCGCGTTCGACCCCCAGCCGCCCCATGGCAATCCCGGCGGCCCTGTAGCCTATGGCCAGACCCGGGCACAGGTGACCGTGGAAATCGATCGCCTCGAGGAAGTCTCCGGGCAGCGAGTCGCGCACTGTTCGGTCCAGAGCGTCACGTGCCTTGCTGCTCACCGCGGTCGTTTTCGCGTCCACAAAGCCCCCGTTCGGGTCGGTAGTACAACTTGGAGAATCGTGTTACCAAGTGCCGAGAAGCCACCGTAACACGAAGTAGGCATTCGTACTACACAAGGGGACGAACTGAGGGTACGGCGGTGCGAACCGCGCCGCGTTCAGGTGCTACACGTGCCAGAAGAGCGTGGCGACGGTGACGTCGGTCCTCTCGCCAACCATGCCATCTGCATCGGTCTTGGAAAGGAGGTACTCCTCGGCGTTCGCGAGATCGTGTGCATCAAGGTCGCGGTAGGTGCGCATGCGATTGAGGTAGAACTCTCGAGCCGTCGCCAAGGGTCGCTTGTGGTTCCAGACCACATCACGGTACTCGACACGCGGATCGAGCCGTCGCTGCCACAGCAGCGAGAACCCGTTGAGGATGTCTTGGGCTCCGGACTCACGGTTGTCGTGGATGCCAAGCAGCTCTCGCAGGCCGTCAGAGAGGGGATCGGTGCGGCGGATGGGTTTGGACAGCACGCACCAACCGCGACTTGCGGCGTTGAGCTTCTCGAACGTCTCGGCGCTTTCGATGGCAGGCGTCATGTGCGCGAACACCAGGTCGAATGCGGGTTGCCCATCCGGTGCTTGGGCATCGAAGTCGTTCCAGTCGCCCACGACGAACCGTACGTTGTCGATGCCCATCCGGGTTGCACGGTCGCGAGCGTGCGCGAGCATCTTGGGTGAGATGTCGATACCTACGACATCAAGGACGTGGGGTGCGATGGCCAACGAGTGTCCGCCTGCACCGCAGGCGATGTCGAGCACCCGGGACTTCGCGTCGAACATCTCGAAGCGCCTCAGGATGCCCAGCAGCTGGTCGTCGTCGAACGAGGGGATGGGGCGCTCGGTGAAGTCCTCGGCGATGGAGTCCCACATGGCCACACTGGCCTCGCGGTTACCGCGGCGGGACTTCCAAGTGGCGATGATCTGCTCGGCGTCGAAGACCACGGTGGGCGCTCCCTACCCTGGGGGACGGCTCATGGGAGCAAGGTAGCACGAACGGCGAACGCGTGCTACCCGTGTAGATGATTGCCAGACCAACGCGTCCGCTGACGCTTGCGCCTACATCTCAGCCAGCGGCTCGGCCTCCAGGAACAGCATTGGTTGCTCGGCGGGCATTGCTCGACCCAGGTAGTCTTCAATAGGTGCGGGCAGCCCGATCGCGTAGCCCTGGGCGCACTCTATACCGTGCTCCGAGGTCAGCGCGTAGAGCATCTCGTTCTCGACGAACTCGGCGACCGTGACGATGTTCAGCGCGCGGCACATGTCGACGATCGCGTCGACAAGATGGATGTCGGGCGTGTCCGCGCCAAGGTTCTTGATCAGGCTCCCGTCGATCTTGAGGATGTCCACCGGCAAGTGCTTCAGGTAGTAGAGCGACGATGCGCCGGCACCGAAGTCATCGAGAGCGAAGCGGCACCCCATCCGGCGCAGCTCATCGATGAAGCCGCGCGCGAAGGCCATGTCGGTGATGGCGCTTGTCTCGGTGATCTCGACAACCAGCCGCTCGGGGGCCACACCCGAGCGCTGGAGCTGCGTACGCAAGACGTCGAGCACGCCTTGATCCGAGAACGCGGATCCTGACAGGTTCACGTGCAGAATCGTGTCTCGGCCGGCCTTCTGCTCCATCGCGAGCAGGCGAACCGCGTTGCGTATCGCCCACCGGTCGATGTCGCGGATCAGCCCCAAGCGCTCGGCAGTCTGCACCACCTCCATCGTGGGCAGCGTGGTTCCGTCACGGTCGCTCACTCGCAACAGCAGCTCGTAACCCAGAAGCTTGCCGGTCTGGATGTTGGTGATGGGTTGGCCGAAGAAGCGCATCCGGCCGGCGCGGATCGACTTCACGATGCGCTCTGACGCCGCGATCCGGTCGCTCATCTCTGAGCGCCAAGAGTCATCCGCCGAGTAGAGCGACACGTGGTTGCGGCCCTGGCGTTTGGAGTGGTACATGGCCAGGTCTGCGCGCACGAGGAGGTCGTCACAGGTGCTTCCGTGTTCGGGGTAGGTGACGACCCCGATGCTGGCGCTGATGCGGACTTCGTGTTCCCCGACGAAGAAGGCGTGGTCGCCCAGCCATCGCAGCAGCCGCCTTGCGGCCGTGACGCCTTGGGCCGCATCGGCATCAGGCAGCAGAATCCCGAATTCGTCGCCCCCCAGTCGGGCAACCAGATTCGTGCCGCGGGTGTTGCGCAAGAAGACGGAAGCCAGTTCGCGCAGCAACTCGTCACCTGCCGCATGCCCCAGGCTGTCGTTTATCTCCTTGAAGTGATCGAGATCGAGCCACAGAACAGCTCCACGTTCATCGCCTTCGAGCCTGCTCTCGAGCTCGGCCTCGAATCGCCTGCGGTTGAGCAGCCGTGTCAGCGAGTCATGGTTTGCCATGAAGGCGAGCTCGCTGCTGGATCCTTCCAGGTCGTCGAGCATGCGATTGACACCGCGCGCGACCTCAGAGATCTCGTCGTTGCCGGTGACACGGAGCCTGGCTGTGGGGTCGTGGGAGATGCCAAGCGACAACAGCTCTGCGCGGATGCGGGCCAGACGGCCCAGTACCAGCTGCTCGTTGAGAAGGGCCACCATCGCTACAAGGCCGATGCTGAACACGGCCAGTACCGTAACGAGGTTCGTGAGGACAACGGTAGCCGCTTTGGCGAGATCCCGCGGCTGCGTTGTCCGTAGAGTGATGGCGGGGTTGCCGTCTATGTCATTCAGGACCCTGTAGCCCTTGATCAGGTCGCCTGAGGCGGCGATCGCATGGTTGGGAGAGCTCACGGAATGTGCCGAGACCTCGGCGACATCTCCGGGTAGTTGCTCATCGCTCATGCCGAACAGGTCGATCTGGATCGTCGACAGCGCTCGCAGTTCGGGCAGCCTGCTCTCATCGATCAAGCGCCCAACCAGAAACGTCCCTTGCTGCGGGGCGGTGCCGCTCGAATCAGTGACCGGTACCGCGGCCACGATGGTCACGCCTTCAGGAGTCGAGATCATGCCACCCGCGGAAGCACCCTGCGCCTGCGTCGCGGTCAGCGCGCTGCTGTTTGCGATCCCTTCGAAGCGGGGCTCATCGGTGGAGATCGAGCTATTGTCGCCTGCGAGCCGCTGCGAGACGCTCGACCCCACAACGGTGCCGTCGCTGTCGCAGTAGACCATGAAGTCGACATCGAGATCGGCGACCGTGTCAGGGGTGAGATTCTCGGAGGTGAAGGCGTTGGCATTCTGCCCTTGGACGAAGCGGTACGCGTCATCCCACGTGCCCCAGTCAGCAGCGGTGCTCGACAGCGCACGCGCTTCGTGGTCGAGGATCGCCGTGACACGGTCCAGTGATCGGCTCACCTCGGCTGCCTCGAGTTCGCCGATCCTCATGCGCCCGTACTGCCAGATCGCCACAAGCAGGGTGCCCCACAGAAGCCCCATGAGCACGATGGTCGCTATGACACTCTTGAATCTGATGCTCACAAGGCGGGTCCGACCGACGATACCGACTGACATGCCCGCGCCTTGATGGGGACGGGGCAATCGGGTTGAATCACCCAATGAGTGTGTCGGTAAATGCGGCTCCGAACATGCGCCTGAAATGGATTGAGCACCACAATCCTTTGGCGTGCGAGCCAGGGAGACGAGCCTAGATGTCGGTGATCACGACATCTGAAGTCGGGTCGTTGGGATCACGCGGGCCTTCGTAGAACTCGATCGCGTCGCCAATGGGACCGTCGAAGACCAGCTTGCCCTTCTGAAGCACCAGGCCGCGCTCGCAGATCTCCTCGGCAGAGGCCGCGGAGTGGGTGACGAACAGGACCGTCACGCCCTCCTTCTCCATGATCTCCTTGATCTTGCGGTCGCACTTCTTGCGAAACGCCTTGTCACCCACGCTGAGCGCTTCGTCGATCACGAGGATCTCGGGATTCATGTGGGCGCTGATGGCGAAGCCCACGCGGGCCTTCATGCCACTGGAGTAGGTGCGCATGGGCTGGTCGATGTAATCACCGATGTCGGCGAAGTCGACCACCTTCTTCTCGAGCTCGACGATCTCGGCCTTGTCCATGCCCCAGATCTGTCCGCGGAGGTTGACGTTCTCGCGCCCGGTGAACTCCGAGTCGAACCCGGCGGTCAGTTCGAGCAGTGCGCTCACTCTGCCGTTGATGGTGATGTCGCCGGTGCTGGGGAAGACCACGCCCGTGATCATCTTGAGCATCGTGGACTTCCCGGCGCCGTTCTTGCCGAAGATGGCGACGGATTCCCCGCGATTGATCTTGAAGGTGAGATCGCGGTTGGCGTAGACCTCTTTGTAATCGATCTTGTTGCTGAAGATGCCAATGAAGCGGTGCTTGTCGCTTCGGTACAGCTTGTACTTCTTGGACACCTTCTTGAACGCGATGGCGATGTCGTCTCGGTTCCGGCTCATCACAGCACGTCCGCGATGTCTTTGCGCAACCGACCGAAGGTGTACAGCGACAGCAGCCCCATCCCCAGCAGCATGACGCCAAAGGAGAACAGCGCGAACTGGTCTTCAAAGAACCAGCGCTTGTAGATGAATACGTTGCGGTAACCGCTCGCGATGAACGTCACCGGGTTGAACAGGAGCAGCTTCTTGAGCAGGTCGGATTCGATCCGGTTCACGTCCCACATGATGCCCGACATCCAGAAGATCGCGGTCACGAACGAGGCGACCACGTTCGCGAAGTCCTTGCTGATCGCCGAGAGCGGCGCGGCGAACAGCGACCACAGCGTGAAGAAGATGAAGAGCAGTGCGACGTAGACCGGCAGCTGGATGTAGTAGATGTCGATGGGGTAGCCAAACGCGATGAAGATCACGATGACGATCGCCACCAGCGCCAGGTGGACATAGAGCTTCGAGATGCTCACGAACGTCGAGATGGTGGAGACCGGGTACTTGATCTTGGTGACCAGGTAGTGATACCTGCGCAGCGTCTTGGATCCTTGCGTGAGCATCTCCGAGATGTAGAACCACGGGATGATGCCGGCGAGCAGCCACAGGAAGAACGGGTAGCCTTCGACCGGTTGGTTCGCTCTGAGTCCCACCGAGAACGCGAACCAGTAGACGAAGATCGTGATGGTTGGTTTGATGCCGGCCCACAGCCAGCCCAGCGCCGAGCCGCGGTACGTCTTCACGATGTCCGCAGCAGCGAGCTGGAAGATCTGGACGCGGTAATCACGATGCTCCTGGATGATGTCCAGCAGCATCTGCTTCGCGCGGCGCATGCGTGCCAACAGGCGCTTCACCTGACGGTCCCCTGACTACTTGGCACCAAGGTCCTCCTTGATGTCGGTCGTCGAAACGCCATCGGTGCGCGGCAGGAACACGAGCTCGCAGTGGTCCTTGAGGTAGTCGAACCTATCCGAATCGGCCCAGTCGTCACCCATCGCCACGACATCGATCTCGTAGCGCCGCACGTCGTCGACCTTCTGCTCCCAAGACTCCTCGGGAATCACCAGATCGACATAGCGGATCGACTCGACGATCTCCTTGCGCAGCGCGTAATCGTGGTAGGCCTTCTTGCCTTTGCCCAGGTTGAACTCGTCGGTGGAAACAGCCACGACAAGGTAGTCGCCCAGCGCCTTCGCGCGCTTGAGCAGACGTATGTGACCGTGGTGCAGAAGGTCGAAGGTGCCGTAGGTCAAAACGCGCTTCATCAATCAGATTCCTCATGAAGATCGCCAAGGGTGGTCGGACACATGGTAAACGTGTACGCGATTCCGCGCGACGCTTGGCGGTATTCGGTTCGGCTACAGTGTTCCATCAGTCGGCACCGTCATCGTACGCCGTGTTGGTCTCGATGACCCGTGAGAGCACCCGCTCGCTGGCGTGCCCATCGTCCAGATAGGTATACGTGGCGCAGAAGGGCTCGTAGCGATCGTCGATGACGGCACCCGGTGCTCCCGCAGCTCTGACCGCGTCGACCAGTTCGGTCTCGGTCTTGACGATCGGGCCCGGCAACGTCGACAGGTCGAGGTAGATGCCGCGCAGCTCGCTTGCGTACTCCTCGAGGTCGTACATGTAGAACACCATGGGCCGCCTCAGGTTCGCGTAGTCGAACAAGACGCTCGAGTAGTCAGTCACGAGCAGGTCCGAGGCGATGTAGAGGTCGTTTATGTCGGCCACCGAGGAGACATCGATCACGAAGTCGGTATAGCGTTCGAAGTCGAAGTTCTTGGCGACCAGATAGTGGGCGCGGAACAAGATGACGTACTCGTCACCAAGCTCCTCGCGAAGCCGGTCGAAGTCGACGGGGAGCTCGAAGGTGTAGCCCACTCCGCTCACGTGCTGGTTGTCACGCCAGGTGGGCGCGTAGAGCAGCGCCTTCTTGTTCGCGGGGACTCCCAGCTCTTCTCGGAGGGCGGCCGCCTCTTCCGGCTTGAAGGTGAGCAGGCGGTCGTTTCGGGGGTAGCCCTCTTCGACGATCTTCGCCGCGGCGTCTTTGGGGTTCAGGCAAAACGCCGAGGCGAGCTTCTCGGACGCGTAGGCGGAAGGGGACAGCAGGTAGGAGATCTTGCTGCCCTCTTTCAAGTAACGGGCGTGGACCTCGGAGGGCGTGAACTTCACGTTCTTGGTGCCGCTCTCGTACAGGTCGCATCCCAGCCGCTTGAGCGGCGTGCCGTGCCAGGTCTGGATGAGCTTCTGCCCGTCGCGGGGTGCCACGTGGTTGGGGCTGATGGAGTTCACGACCCAGTACTTCGCCCGCGCGAACGCCGCCCAGTAGTTTTTCGACCGGTAGCGCACGATGCGGGCACGCTGCAGCTCCGGCTCCTCGGCGTAGCGGCCGGGTCGCCTGAACGCCCAGATGATCTCGAAGTCGTCGTAGCGAGGGTCGGCGCACATCGCCAGGTACAGGGCCTTGGGGCTGTCGGCGTAGCTGCGTCCCATGAACGAGTCGAAGATGATCGTCTTGTCCTCGACCGGATGCCGTGCGCACACGAACCGGTAGCTGATGGTGCGGCGGGTGAGCAGGAACCACCGGGCTGCGGCCCTGAACACCACGACCCGCTTGCCCACGGCGATCGCCGCTTTGCGGACCTGTCGCTTGATGCGCTTGCGCAGCGACGGCCCGCGGCGCGGCGCCTCTGGGGCTTCAGCTGCACCTGGCTCGTGGGAGTCTTGCGGTGTCAGGGGCGCACCGGTCACCGGCCGATCACCCGCTTCAGCACACGCTCGCCGGCGTGGCCGTCGTCAAGACCGGTGAAGCGGTCGCGGAACCGGGCGTATTTGTCGGCGTACTGCGGGCGGGTGGCCTGGGCATCGAGAATCGCGGCGGTCATCTCGGCCTGGTTCTTCACGATAGGGCCGGGCAGTTCGTCGAGATCGATGTAGAAGCCGCGCATGTCGTTGGCGTAGCGGTCCAGGTCGTACATGTAGAACACCATCGGCCTTCCCAGGTTGGCGTAGTCGAAGAACACGCTCGAGTAGTCGGTGACCAGAACGTCGCTTGCGAGGTACAGGTCGTTGATGTCGCTGACATGAGAGGCATCGATCACGAAGCCGTCGGTCGCAGCGAAGTCAAAGCTGTTGGCGATCAGGTAGTGAGCACGGAACAGCACCACGTACTCGTCACCCAGCGCGTCGCGCAGTGTGCCGAAATCGAGCGGCAAACGCAAGGTGTACCCGCCCAGGGTCGCCGAGTGCTGATCATCTCTCCACGTGGGGCAGTAGACGATGACCTTCTTGCCGTCGGGGATGCCCAGGCGCTGCCTGACGCGCGCGACCTCTTCGTTGGTGAACGTGTGGAGCCGGTCGTTTCTCGGGTACCCCAGCTCGAGCACCTTGGCGCGCTGCTCTTCGGTGGCGAGATCGAACGCCGAGGAGAACTTCTCGGTGGCGAATGCAGACGGTGACAGCAGGTAGGTGAAGCGCTCTCCTTCCCACGCGTAGCGGGCGTGGGTCTGCTTGCCTGAGTAGAGCGCGTTGTGCGCCATGGACAGGTCGATGTCGCAGCCCAGCCGCTTGAGCGGGGTGCCGTGCCACGTCTGGATGTAGGCCTGGCCTGCTCGCGGTCGCAGGTGCCACGCGATCACCGAGTTCGAGAACCAGTACGCGGTGCGCGCGTGTGCCTCGAAGTACTCGCGCGACCCCCACACCACGATGATGGCGCGGCGCAGCAGCTCGAGTGCCTCGGGCCCCAGCGCGACATCCAAGTCGACCTGCTCGGTGGCGGGGCCGTCGTCGTCAAGACCGCGCACCACGAACCCGCGAGCGGCCAGCGCGCGGGCCATGGGCTCGCGAAACGCCCAGTAGATCTCGAAGTCGTCGTAGGCCGGATCGCGCGTCATCGCCTCGAAGATCGCTCGGGGGCTGCACGCGTAGCCGCGCCCCGAGTACGCCTTGAACAGCACGGCGGTGGGGATCACCGCGTTTGCCGCCTCGAGCCGCTTGTACGACGCGCGGCGGGTGGCCGCCACGGTCTTTCGAGCGAGGCCCAGCACCCAGGGCGCATGCTTCCCGATCGCCGAGACGACCATGCGGGCAGCCTCGAAGAGCCGCTTGCGGACCTTGCGGGCGGTCACCGGGGGTCCCCGTTTCCCACGTGCAGCAGGATGCGCGCGGCGATCCGCTGGGTGCACTGGCCGTCGGTCACGGTGAGGTAGCGCTCACGGAGGTGCTCGACCGCGCTTCGGTCGTAGCCGCCGGACTCAACCGACTCGCGCAGGTCATCGATCCGCGCGAACGTGACCGGGCCGAACTGCTCGGCCGGGTCGATGTTCAGTCCGTGCGCTTCGCGGTACTCATCCAGATCGTAGACGTAGAAGTACAGCGCCACCTCGAGCGTGGCGGCCTCGAACGCCACCGCCGAGTAATCGGTGATCACCACATGGGCCAGCGGTAGCAAGTCGACGATGTCGACACCGGCGGCGTTGACCACGTTGTCGCCGCTGACATCTGCCGAGACCAGCGGGTGCGGCTTGACCACCACTACGTAGCGCTCTGCCGAGAACGCCTCGCACACTTCCTGGTAGCGGTGTGGCCTGTCGCGGCGAAACGTGGGCGCGTAGAGGACGACGGTGCGGTCCGCCTTCGCGAGCAGCGGGAAGCGAGCGCGGATCGCCGAGACGATGGGGGGCGTGGGCACGGCCGTGGCGTCGCCCGCGTGCGCGACCAGGTGATCCACGCGCGGCAGCCCCAGCGGCTCGACCACTTCGGGCGCGACGCAGAACGCCTCGGCGAAGATGGGGATCGTGGCCGGCCCGCCACACAGCACCAGATCGTAGTTGCGGTGCATCTTCATCGCTTCGGCGACCTGAGACGAGCGCCCGCCGGGTGCGTCGAGCGCCTGGTAGCCGAAGCGTTTGACCGCTCCCAAGGCATGCCACATCTGCACGATGAAGAGTCCTTCTCGGTGGGTCAGGACGCTGACGGGAATCACGTAGCCGTCCACGATGCACGCGCGTGACGTGGCGAGATGGTACATCTGCGCGACGATCTCAAAGAGGTAGCCTATGCGCTGCAACACGCCCTTCTCGATGAAGCGGCAGCGCACCACGACCTCAAGCGCGGGGTCGCTCTCGCGCAGCCGGGCCGCGAGCAGCTCGAAGTCGCGCGAGGGCCGGTTGGACTGCCTGCTGAGCAACACCACTTTGCGGCGCGGGGACAGTACCGCCTTCATGGCGGCATAGAGCAGACCCGCCATCCAGGTGGCTATGGTTGTAAGCGCACGCAAGCGTCAGTACACCTCGAAGGAGCGACGGAAGGTCGATGGGGGCGAACAGACTCGCCCGAAACACAGATTTTATCATCCAGGGTGATCTCGGGCGTGCGAGTCGGGCCTTACTCGGGCACACTGGAACCATGAGAATCCCCGAGAAGCTGCCCCATGTCGTCGTGACCATCGACAACACGTGGATCCCGCTGGCCGATGGGACACGGCTCGCCGCCCGCATCTGGATGCCGGCAGACGCTGCCACAAACCCCGTGCCCGCGATCCTCGAGTACCTGCCGTACCGCAAGGA
>CAYXQU010000021.1:0-14116 GCA_964467305.1 uncultured Eubacteriales bacterium | reverse complement strand
CTCTGGGACGGCGAAACACATTTTGTGCACATCACCGTCGCCGCCGCTCAAGGCTTCGAGGGGCTGCGCTTCCACGACACGCGGCACACGCACGCGACGATCCTTCTGAAGACCGGCGTGGCTCCACATGTGGTCTCGAAGCGGCTCGGGCACGCGTCGGTCGCCTTCACCTTGCAGGTCTACAGCTGGGTGTTGCCCGGCCAGCAGCGCGAGGCGGCCGAGGGGTTCGCGGCTGCAGTCGGAGGGTACTGAGGACGATATACTCGTCGGGCGTGCGTCAGACGAGCGAACCACACCGCCGGACTGTGAGAGCACACACGACGAACCTAACAACTGGCGACAACTAGCCACCCGCGCTTGATCGAGAACCGGAAGTGGTGGTGACACGGTGGTGGCGGTGTCATGCAGCATCTGAACCAAGGTGAGCCCTCGTGGCGGGCGGAAGGACTCGTCGTGGACGTAGGTGATGGTGGAGGTCGCATCGTCGCTTGATACCGGGGAGAGCGAGAGCAGCGTGAGCTGACCCGAAGTATCGTAGGCGCAGGTCGAAGACACGCCGGCGTTCGGGTCGGAAAAGACGGTGAGGCGCACGGCATCCGAGTAGGCGAAAGTGACAGATGCCTCCGCGCGTCGCTTCATCGAGGACCTGCGTCCGTTAATGGTGTCCCACCCGAACGCCGTGCTCCCCATCTGGGCCGGCCGGTTGCCCGCGTCATAGGAAAGCGTGGGGGAGTCGACCACCCCACTGCCCTCATAGGCGGTGGTGGCGGTGCCGTGTCTCTCGGTGCTCACCACCCGCGAGAACTCGGCGCAGGCCGTGGCGGCGTTCTGAAGGCGAGGGCCCCTGGGTCTCCGTCTCGCGTGTCACGCGTGAGAAGGGGTCATAGTTGTAGCTCACGATCTTGCCATCGGCATCGGTGCGCGAGATGACCCGGCCCGTGTCGTCTTTGACGGAGGTGGTCACCTTGTCGTCGACCGAGGTCTCAAGCAAGCGTCCGGCCCGCATCGCAGGTCGTTGCGGTCACGACAACGTCGGCGTCGGTCTTGGATAGCTCCCAGCCGAGCGAGTGGCTTGCCCCGCCCGCCGCCGGGTTGACCGCCATCCACGTTAGACGTAGAGCGCCCATGCGATCCGTCCTCGCTCAGGCGAACTCATCAATCGGCTGGACTCATAGACTCACCCAGTCCGCCTAGCATCAATTGCGAATGTCAAACCGAACGCCAACAGCGTGACTCCTGGCACCCACAAGGGGGCGCGCTGAAGCCAAGCTAGATACGCTACTAGGAGCCCGCCGACAGCCAAGCTCGTCCTGAGTATCAACACAAATCTCATCTCGCTCACTATCGCAGTCTGCTCGCTGGGAACCACTTCGACTTCGCCGTCACAAAGCGGCGCGCGACATACCCACCCCTGTCGCTTCGCCATGATGTGACGGATCCTGCAACTGCTGTCGCCGCTCCCGCAACCCCTGCAAGGAACCCACGGTCGGCTTTCGCCCAGATGATTGTGTAGACGTGAATGGACAGCCCATTATACCCAAACCAACGGTAGGTGACGTACCGGGCCTCCCAACTGTTGCCCTTGCGACGGAACTCCAAGCGCAACTGACGGTACCCGATGGAGATTCCGCCGAGGGGATGCCAGTGCCCGCCGAACCGGCTCCTGTGCAACCCGCCCGGATCCACGCTCCCCACTGGGTCCCCGCCGCAGTACTGGTACGCACTCTCCTCCCCGTCATCTCTTGCTGGGTCCTTCGTGAGGAACTGACCGGTGGCCGGATCGTAGTAGCGCTGCGAGCAGTAGTACAGGCCCGAGTGGGTGTCGTACGCATAGCCTGCATAACGAAGCGACTGACGATCGGCTATCGCCGCAGCCAGGGCGGCGTCGATGGAGTCCGAAATCGCCCGTGTCTCCGTTCCCCCGGACATCGGGTTTCCCCATGCATCATAGCGATAGGCGGCGAACGCCTCTCCGTCGGCATCCAGCAGCTCCACCACGTCACCGCGGTCGTTCGTGATGAGGTGAATGAGCGTGGGCGAGCCTGCGTCAGTGCCGGCGTAGATCGCCGCGTGGGGCCTGCCGCTTGTGCTGTACGCGTAGGTGATCGTCCAGGTGGCGCCGTCGCTTCGCAGCGCGGACTGACTGAGCAGCGACAGGCCGTCATAGGTCGAGGTCAGCGTGGTGGTCACGGACCCTTGCGTCAGTACCGAGCGGGTACGCTGCCCGAGCGCGTCGTACGAATAGGCGGCCGAGACGCTTCCGTTCGTGTACCCGGTCATGCGCGAGGCGTCGTCATAGGTGTAGCCCACCGCACTCGGTGTCGCGGCAGGCCCCTGGCTCTCACGGCGCCCGAGCTCATCGTAGCCGTACACGGTCTGCGATGAGCCGGTGGTGGCGCTTGTAAGGCGGTCGTTGGCATCGTAGGTAAGAGTCGTCGCCGTCCCGCTGCTCGGTGCGATCCCTGTGAGATTGCCACGCTCATCGAACGAGTAGGCTGTGTTCAAACCTCCGGTCGCCACCGACTGCAGTCGTCCGGCGTCGGTATAGGCATACGAGTTGGTGTATGTCTGACCCGGATAGGCGAGCGCGAGGTCCTCAGAGACCTTGCGACCGGTGTCAGGGTCGTAGACGTAGTCCGCTCCCCCAGCCCCCCACCCGAGGCCGTCTTGCGCCGTGACCTTGCCGGCGCCGTCGTACGCCGCGCTCGATACCCTGCCGTCGGTGACCCACCCGACAGGCCTGTCACTCAGGTCGTAGGTGGTCTGCCTCGACGAGCTCAGTCCGTGTGCCTGGATCGACCGGGATGTCTCGCGGGACAGCTCGTCGTAGAGGATCAAACCCGAAAGGTCCCCGTACGCGAACTGCGACTCCGATGCCTTCATGGACCCGGCCGGGTAGCTCGATCGCGTGATGACACCGGAAGGCGTCTGCGTGGTCGCGACCGTCCGCGACATCGCGTCGTAGGCGGTCTCGGTGCGCTTGATGGTGGAACCCGCCTGCGACGTATGGGCCTCGTCCACCACTCGACCGAACGTGTCGTAGCGGTAGCTGACGGTCTTGGACGCCGGGTCGGTGCGAGACAGCACCTGACCCATCTCATCGAAGACGGTCGACGTGATCTTGCCGCCCACCGACTCACTTGTCGTCCTGCCGGCCTCATCGTAGACGCGAGTCGTGACGATGCCGTCGAAATCGGTCTCCGAAAGCACCCACCCGAGGCGGTTGTAGGTCTTGGTCGACGGGCTCGTGAGCGTGGCTGAGCGCTGCCTGCCGAGCAGGTCGTAGGCGTAGGCCGTGTCGGTCTGCTCGTCGGTGCCGACCGCTTTGGTCTCCTTGGTCAGGTTGCCGGCCAGATCGTACTCGAAGGTGTTGACGACTTGGCCTGCGCCCTCTTTGGCCTGCGTCTCTTTGATCTTGTTGCCGGATCGGTCGTATACGTATGCGACCCAGGAACCGTCCGGTTCTGTCACTTTGGAGAGCGATCCACCCGGCGTGTAGGTGTTGCGCGTCTCTTGCGAGCTCTCGGCATCGGCGGCCACGCTCGATGTGAGGCGATCGGCCGCATCGTAGGTGTTCCTTGTCGCCCACTGCTGGTTCGTGCTGCCGGTGATGGTGCCACCGGCCCGCTCGACGGCCTTGGGGCCCCATACGAACCGGTTGTTGCCCCTGGCATCGGTCCAGTAGACCGTCTTGCCCTCGATGCTGTGCTCACTTGTCTTCAGCGTGCCGAAGACATCGATGACATTGGTGATGGTGTAAACGAGGGTGTCGCCGTCGTAGTGCTTCTCCTTCTTGGTGATGCCCTGCGGGTCGCTCTCGTACACAACCCGCTCGACGCGGTCGCCATCGCGGTCGATCCGGTAGCTCTCGGTCGTCCTGCCCATAGGATCGACCGTGTAGACCGTACTCGTCCCCGTGGCGTCGGTCGATCGCTTCAGGTACCCGGCGGGCGTGTACTCGTTTGTCTCGGTGACGATGTCGAGCGCGTCGGTGCGATTTGTCACCAGGCCGAAGGCGTCATAGTCGGTCCGCTCGGTGAGGGCGGTCTCCGAGCCGCCCGGCTCCAAGACGATGCCGGGTCGAGACACTAGCTGCGGCTCACCGTTGTCGGCGAAGTCGTCATAGAGCGTCACGACCGAGTCCTGCGCATCGATCGCTCGCGTCTCGCTCGCGACAAGACCCCGTCCATCCGCGTCGTAGGACCATGTCGTGCTCGCGAAGGTGCCCGGCTCGACCTCTGTCAGTTCGGTGAGCATGTTACCGGAGATGTCGTAGGTGCGAAGCGTGCGTGCGCCGCGCGGATCGATGCTTTCGACCACCCGGTCTCTTGCGCCACCCACGGCGCCTATGATGTGGCGTGTCTGATTGCCGTCCTTGTCGATCTCGAGCACGGTGTTGCCGCGCGCGTCGAGTAGCGTCTTGTCCGAATGCCCCAGTGGGTCGATGACCACAGAGGTGCGGTTGTGCCTGTCGTAGCCGTATTCGGTCCACAGAGTGGTGTCATCGAGTCCGTGCCGACGCGACATGCGCTTCATCGTGCCGGTCGGGTTGACCTCGAACTCCTCAAACACCTGCCCTTCGAGCCACCCGTTCCAGTGCTCGGGGTAGAACGACCCCGCCCGCTGGATCGTCGAGCCGTAGATCATCCCCATGTGCACGCCGTCTTGGTACCAGTCGGTCAGGCGAGGCCACGCTTCGAAGTGCCAGCGCGCCTTGGGAACCTCGAGCACCTTCATGTCGGTCAGGTAGAAGACCCCGTAGGTGTCGGTGATGCCGTAGTCGTACCGGATCGTGCGCTCGTCTTCGGTGTTCGGATGATACGTGCAGGTGTTGTAGGCCGTCGTGTTCTGCTGTTGGGTCGTCAGCGTCGAATAGGTGACCGAACGCGTCCCGTCATCGGTGGTGTGGGTCGCCGAGGCCACCGTCCCATCCGCACGCAACGCCACGACGATCCGCTGGCCGTTGGCCGCCCAGATGCTGAGCTGTGAGGGTACCGAGCGGTCGTACCGCACGCGATTGCCGTTCGAGTCCGTCTCCTCGAGGAGCACACCGCCGGCATCGAAAAGGGCACTTAGGCCACCGGTGTAGGTGAGCCGGTAGCCCAGCGAGGCACCGACAAGCTCGCGGGTCATTTCGGCATCGAAGCCGCGCGGGGCCTGATAGGTGCTGCCCACATCGATGAAGCGATGTGGGTCGCCGGCCTCATCGAAGAAGGTCACGGTGCTCGTGTCGATGTGCTTCTCGAAGTTGAAACGCCACCCCGGACCGAATGAGCCTTGTGTTACCGATCTGGAGTCATAGACCCTGCTCACAGCGGCCTCGGGGCCCCACGAGGCGATGGAGAGGTCTGTCACCGTCTGGCGCAAAGCACCGGTATCGGCCAGGTACTCGGTCTGGTGTCCGGCAAGTTCACCGATCGGATACGGCGCGTGACGCACGTCATCGTTGAATCCTCTGGTGCGGTTGTCGAACACCACCGTCGAGGTGGGGGCCTCTGAGATGCGCCCCGCGCCTGAGCCCAGGATCCACGGGACGACCTTGAAGAAGTAGGCACCGATATCATCGACGTCGGTTCCCGGCGTCGCGGCATAGAGCGCGCGAGGGTCGTCTCGCAAGTCGAGTCCGCCGCCCACGAACGGATTCTGGCCAGCGGCAAGCTCGGTCGCCCGGCTCACGATAGACGAGTCGGACGGATATACGCCAGCACCTGAACTCGTCCACTCGGTCGCTGCGGGACCGAGCTCCGCGACCTTGCGGTAGGTCGCTCCGTCGAACAGGTAGACATCATAGCCGTGCGTGGGCTCGGTGGCGCTTGCCCACGTGAGCGTGACCGCCCCGCGTCCTGCTCCGTCGGTGTCGTTTGGGTTGTCGGCGACACCATCACCGTCAGCGTCGGTCTCGACAAACCAGTCACTGGCACTGGCGTCGATCCCGACCTGTTGAGGAGGCAGCGGCTGACCCGCATTGACGGTGATCGAGCCTGTCTTGGTGGCTGACTGGTTCCACTTGTCCTTGACCGTGAGCTTCCATGTCTTGGTGCCCGGACTCGCGTACTGATATGTGGGGTTCGCCGCAATCGAGTCCGTCGTTCCGTTGTTGTCGAAGTCCCACGCATAGCTCGTGATACCCACGTCATCACTCGAACCGGCACTGGAGAACTGGACCGGGACACCGGCGAAGGCCGTCGCGGGTGCGGTGGCGTTGGCGACAGGAGCGCTGTCGTTGAGGACGGTCCAGCGGCCCGAAGCGTGGGCCCAGTCGCGCGTGATCCGGTTGGCATCATCTGTCGGCCCCATCGAGAACCGGTAGACGATCCTGTTGCCGGCGACGTTGGCCGTCGAGTAGGTCAGCGGGATCGTGTAGGTGAAGGTGATCTTGATGTTCTCCTGCGCGGTGATCGACGAGGTCGCGCTCCAGTCCCCTATCTGAGAGCTGGAGTTCGTGCTCTTGGTAACCCATCCGCCGGCAGCGCCCGAACAGGCCTTGCCCGTCTCCCACCCACTGGTCGACTTCTGGGCGTTCGTGGACCAGCGGAACTTGCCGTGCGACACACCGGCGTCGTCTTTGACCTCGAGCTCGATGACGTTGACATCTTCGGGCTTGTAGGTGTTGACCTGACCGGTCAACGCTATCGTCTCGCCCTCGCGCACGCTCGTCTTGTTCGCAGACGACGATCCCCCTGCGGGCTCCAGGTACCACACCTCGAGGCTCGGGCGTTGCGAAGAGGTCGAGTACTCCTTGGAGCGGAACTTGCGCCAGTGGGTGGTGTTTTGCGAGCTCGTCTCGGACTGGTAGAGCAGAAAGCCCTTGTTCGCAGACGGAGTGGTGACCCAGGTCTGGACGATGTCGTCGACATCCCAGTTGATGGTAAGGTCTCGCCCGGTGACGTCTTTGCCTCGGCGCATGTCGGCGACCGGGTCGTGATTCCCGACCACGCTGCTTTGGGTGTTCCATGTGGTGTTCACACTGAAGGTCTTGATCAGCCTGCCCACATAGGTTCGTGTCTCTGTGTTCGTGTAGTACTGGTGGAACTGCCTGATCGCGAAGTTCGTGTCGGCGACGTACGCCGTGACCGGGATCGAACTCGTGTCGAAGCGCACGTAGGCGCGGTTGTGGCCGGTGGTCGAGTCGTAGTAGCCGCACTTGAGCTCGTCGGACGAGTCGTACTTGGTGTCGGGGTACTTGCTCGAGACGAAGGTGTCTAGCTCGGTGGGGCGGGTGATGGTGGGGTCCACCTTGACCGGGAATACGCGCTCGGGAGCAGACAGCCACGCTTCGGGGAGGTCGTAGGTGACCCGTGCGGTGTTCTCGCCGACCGCGACGACATCCATCGTCGCCTCTTCGCAGTAGGCCGGATCACCGGCGGCGTTGACGCTGGAGTCGAAGACGATCAGCGAGCCCAAGACGAGCTCGGGCTCGGTAGCGTCGGGGCGATACAGGCCGTACCCGCCGTCGAAGCCGCATCGCAGCTCGAGACCGTCGAGTGCGAGCTCGAAGGTGTAGTTTGTCGGAGCATCGGCGTTCGAGATGATGACGGTCTCTTTGATGCCGTTGTGCCGTGCCTGATACTCGAGGTCTGCTCCGGGTTCGATCCCGAGGTAGCGCGTCGTGTCACCGAGCACTATCTTGGCCTGCTCGGCCGCGCCCAGGTAGTCGATGCCGACCTCGAAGTCATCGGTGGCAAGCGAGACGGGTGCCTCACCGCTGCGTTGAACGCCGAACGTTGTCGCCATCTCGGTCGAGGCGGCCTGCACGGCACCGGACTCCTCGGCCGGCACGAGTGCGGTGACGACAGGTGCCCACTCGTCGTCACCATCTTTGAACCGCACGGGATTCTGTGAGAGCTCGACACGCACCGATCCGTCCGAGTAGCGCCAGTGGGTGGCCGTCTCGGTGCGGCGGTCCACAAGCTCCTCGAGAAGTGTCGGAGGGCCCTCGGGCTGATCTCCGTCGATGGTCACGGTGCTCTCGGCCGTCTGCGTTGGCGGCTGCGAGACGATCGGCTCAGAGGTAGCCGCCGCGCCCATCGTATCCTCCGAAGACGCGAACGCCGGCACCGCTTGGAACGCGGGACCGGCGACAAGAACAAACGACAGCAGGAACGAACAGATGCGGCCCGAAACGGACCTAGAGATTTCCCCCATTTACGCAGCCTCCCCAGGGTGCGATGAACAATTGGGCATATGTCTACCACACCTGCCAGATGATGGGAAGTGTCGAATATCACAGTCGGCAGGTGCGGTCGACGGGTTACGTGCCTCACATGCGCCGGATTCCGACAGCAATAGAAGGACACGCCGACAGGGAGATCAGGCCAGTGCCAGATCGCGGTGTCGCGACGGTGTGCTGCGGTGCCTGCTTACCGGCACCGACCTACTCGTCGTTCACCGGCTTGGAGACGGTCGGCTTCGGCTTGCGAAGATCGCCCCCATCAGCGGCCATGCCGCGATGATCCGACTTCTTGCCTATCGTGAAGTCGCGTGTGCTCGGGACCTTGCCCTCTTTCAGGTCCCCAACCGTCCGCTTGTCAGATGACGGTTTCGGGACTGACTTGTCTGAGTCACTCACGACACACCTCCAGCGAAGTAGTTGACGAGCAGAAACACGCTGATGAGTCCGATACCCGCGAAGACTGCGACAAGCGCCGTCCAGTTGGCGATCTTGATGACTCTGCCCGAAGCCGCGGCCCGGCCCCCGCACTCTTCATCATCCCACAGCCAGGATCGCGCCCAGAGGTAATGGGTGTTGGATGCCCATAGGAAGCTCAGCATGATCGCGATCAACGCGACGAACAGTGCGATCCAGCCAAAGACAAGCAGGCATGGAAGCTGCAAGCTGCTTGCTGCCGGGAGTCGCGATTGCACGTACCCGAATGCGGCCGCAGAGCCAGCGACGAGCCAGAAGACCCGCTGGTCGTACTCCTTGGTAGCGTCTTGTGCCGCCGTGAAGTACAAGCGCGCGAGTTCAGTGCGCTGCTCGACTGTCAGCTTCTCGACATCCCCCATGCGCGTGATTCCTCCCTAAGTGACGGTAGCGCCGTCATCCCGCAGCCCCCTTCACCGAAGGCCACTCGACCACGAGATGGGCTGTGCTCGCTGTCAATTGTGTCGCCAGCCGGAAGAATGCTGCGACCGCGGCACTGTCCGCACGCAGACGGCTGTGCCGGTGGAGAAGCCTGAGGCCATCTACCACAAGCGTCTCGCCCCCCGCGAAGTGGATCTCGAGCTTCAGGTCCTTGGTGCTGCTCGGCAGATACGTATCGGAGGTCGCACCGGCCCACACACCATGCGGGGAGCGCGACACCAGCCTCACGCTGCTTGCCGAGTCCAGCGGCCAGGCGCGCACGGTCATCGTGCCTTCATGCTCGATCAGCTCGCCGACCTGATGCTCGCCGATGAACAACGCGCGTGCACTCTCTCCATCGACATAGCTCACGCATGTCGCTGGCACCTCCACGAGCACGCGCACGAGCGCTCTCGCGCAGGTGTCCGGATCCTGAAACGACGACCCACTCAGGAGCGCCGTCGCATCCTCGATTGTCACGATACTCGTCACCAGGAACACCTCACGTCCGCCCCGGGCCTCAAGGACCACTGTGTCCCCCATTGTGGAGTAGCGGGGCGGCAGCCGTCCACTGAGCATGCGGTGCACGCGCGCCGCTCCGGCGTGCGTGCACCGGCAGACATGCGACGACGTGGTCATGCCTCGCAACCATCACGGTCCTGTTCGGCGGGAGGCCACGGAGCGGAGCGGGGCTGCTCGGTCCGCTCCTGCAGTGCCGTGATAGCCCCAACCGGGCTCCTGATGAGTACCGCTCCTTCGTCTCAGGTCGCGCCGCCTCGCCTCAAAGAACCACCTTATGGGGCCTGGTCGCCAGCGTCTTCGTCGCGGTCGTGTGCTTGGGGCGATACGGCCCTGACCTGGCGCGCACGCCGGGCCCGCTCACGGCGGGATCTCGGAGAGTCGTAGCGCACCTTGGTCGAGAAACACACGAACGTGAGGATCCCCAGCGCGAGAGCCAGGCCGACCATCGCGACCAGGTCTAGCGCGATCAGTCGTCCCAGGTTCCTCTCAAGGAATGGGATCGTGTCGAGTGCCGTGTGGGCCGTGAGCAACAGGGCCATCGACGCAAGCCACACCATCGCGGCCGCGACAGACAGGTGGTGGGCCCGGCGTCTGAAGTAGGGCTTGATCTCGTAGTTGCTGGCGCTTTGCAGAATGCCGTAGAGCGAACCGGCGAGCACCGCGAACCAGGTGAGGTTCAGCGTCGTCAGTCTCCGTATCCAGACCTCAGGTACGTCTTGGGCATTCATACCGAGATCCACGAGGTTCGTGGCTCCGACCACCAATGCGATCAACAGCGCGAAACTCCACTGCTGCCGCAAGACGCGATGGAGGGTCAACCCGAAGCTCCACCTCATCAGCCGCGCGAAGTCGAACGTGCCGACTGCAAGGATGCCATACGACAGCGCGGTGATAGCGAGGAAGGTGACATCCAGACCACCGAACAGCAGCAGAAACATCAGCAGCAGCGGCGTCCACAGGACAAACGCTCGCCACGAGCGCCTCTGATCGCGCGCGATCCCGGGCACCGAATCCGGGTCGACATCCGCCATCGCAGGCATGTCTTGTATCGTTTGGACCTGCGCGATGGTGAGCGGCGCCGCCCCAGCGGCAATCAAGCGATCCTCGATGTCGCGAAACTCCAGTGCCGGCTCGACGAGGAACCACAGCACCGCGAAGAACACCATCAGCTTGAGCGCTTCGATCACGCCGAGGGGAGGTCCTGCCGACCCGATGGCGGCCAGAAAGACCCCGTAGAGCACGGGGATGAGGCCGACGCCGACGAACTGGGCGCGGTTGACCAAGACGGGGTCGGGACCCATCTGGGTTCGCAGCTCAAGCGAAAGGCCCGGTGCCGCGCACAGTGCGGCAAGCACGCTGGCGGCCAACCACACCACGTTAGATGCCCCAAGCGCGATCCACAGGATGGTCGATCCCACGAACCCGATACCCACGTAGGCGAGAAGCCCGCGCATGGGCCTGCGGGCAAGCCAAGCCAGATCGAGAAACGCCGGATAGGCGGAGACAAGTGCGAACGCCAGTGCCGTGGGGCTCACCCTAAGGGTGTGTGAGAGATACAGCTCGCCCGCAGTGGTCGCAAGCACGATCATCACGACATACGAGACGTAGACTACGCTCCGTCGCAGCACGGCATAGCCTGCCTGCAAGACGGAATCGAGGCGAGAGGTGCTCGCCAGACGGATTTCGGCCACCGGATGACGCGGTGGCTCGGGACTGCCCCAGGGGGGGTCTGCCTTGCCCGTGTACCTGTTCATGGTGTGCTCCCTGTGCGTCGGTGAGGGTGCGCGACTGCGGCGCTTCCTCGGGGGGAGCCGTCACCTGTCTGTAGATCCAGTCTGACCCGATCTACCGCTCACATTGGGAGTGGCCAAAGCGAATCACCAGAGGGGTGCCGGCGCGCTCGACTGCGTCCTATACCTGTCTCGTTGGATTCCAAGTCGCCGTACGCACCTCCCCCCGATACACGGTCCACAGCACCCTTCTGCCTCTGTGCAGCCAAGGTTTGGGGTCTGCTCAGTGACGTTCGTCGTCGCCTGCCCCCAGGCTGTGGATCCTCAAAAAGCCGATCATCGCCAATGCTCAACATCCTGCTTCTGTCTTTCGGCACCCTCTCGTCGCATCCTGCAACACATCCTGGCTGTGCGACGAACGGCACGTTGCCCGTAATGAACGGCACACAAGGCACGCGATTGGCACATCTCGGCTCGCAGACGCCATTCGCGCCTGGTCACTCGCCCCCCCATACATGCAGGTGAGACCCGCTGCGCGTGCCAACGAGCCTCACGTAGTTGCTGGTGCCCCCAAGGGAATTCGAATCCCTGTTGCCGCCTTGAAAGGGCGGAGTCCTTGGCCGCTAGACGATGGGGGCGTATATGGTGGGCCGTGTAGGGATCGAACCTACGACCTTGGGATTAAAAGTCCCCTGCTCTACCAACTGAGCTAACGGCCCGGTCGAACCTGCTACGAGCGCTCGGCCCGACACCGCGCTGGGCGCGGAGCAGGCGATAGTGTATCTGGCGACGGGGGGACGGTCAATCACCGCACTGAGGTAGCATTGGCCATCGAAGGAGGTAGTGCCCCGTGGAAGCAGAGGTGTTCGAGGCCGGCAGCGCGATCGTGTGGCTCGCTGGCGGTATCGCGGCAGGACTTGCGGTGGACCTGGCCGTCTACTGGCTCGTGGCCGGACGCGCACTCGAGCGCGGGTTCCGAACCGCGGGCCAGGTGGTAGCGAGCCTCAGGTGGATGCCCACGCTCGTGGGAGGGATCCTTGGCGCGGGGCTCGCCACGCAGCGGATGGACCTTTCGCCCGCGACGCACGCGACCGCCATCATGGGCCTGCGCATCACGGCCATCGTGGTCATCGCTGCCTTCACCGCTCGCGCCGGAGGTCGTCTGGTGCGGCTGGTGACCGCCCGCGAAGACGTGCCGCTGCCGTCGGGTTCGATCTTCGTGAACCTGGTGCGTGGCACGGTCTGGGCGTTGGCGGCCGTCTCGGCGTTGGCGACCGCGGGTATCTCGGTGGCACCTTTGGTCACGGCGCTGGGTATAGGCGGTCTGGCCGTGGGCCTCGCGCTGCAGCCCACGCTCGAGAACCTCTTCTCGGGAATCCAGCTGATCGCCTCGGGGCAGATCAAGCCGGGGGACTTCATCCGGCTCGACAGCGGCGAAGAAGGCACCGTGCTCGATGTCACGTGGCGAAACACCGCGGTGCAGAAGGTCTCGAACGATGTGGTGATCGTGCCAAACTCGGTGCTGGCACGCGCGAGTGTGACGAACTTCTCGACGGCGGACCCCGAGTACGTCCTGACGATCCCGGTCTCGTTCGCCAGTGCCGGTGACCCCGACCTCATCGAGCGCGTGGCCCTCGAGGTGGCTTCCCAAGTCATCGAGCAGTGCCCGGAGGCCGTGCCGGACCAGGAGCCGGGCGCGAGCTTCGCAGAACTGACACCACCCGCGGCGGTCCTCAACGTGTTCATCCGTTGCAGGTCATACCGAGAACGCGTGCCGGTACGCCACGAGTTCATCCGGCGGTTGGCCACACGTTTCGCCGAGGAGGGCATCGAGGCCCCGCCGCTGCCGTTCCGGGCAGGCGCCCGCTAGCTACTTCGCGCGCGGCAGGTAGAACGCGACGCCTTCGTAGGACCACTTCTTCTTGTACTTGGCCTTGCGAAGCTTGTCGCGAGCCGCCTTCGAGTGCGTGTAGAAGGTGGCGCCGGTCTTCTTGTACTTGAACTTCCAGACGGTGGTCGCCCCGGCGGTCTTCTTCTTCGAGACCTGGAAGGCCACGCCTCCGTACGCCCAGGTCTTCTTGCCCTTGGCGGAGGTGCGCTCTTTGTATGTGGTCTTGGACGTTGTCCAGTAGTACTTGCCGGACTTCTTGCTCCGGAACCGGTACAGGGGCGTGGTCTGCGTGGTGGGAACCGAGCTGTCGATGCTGAACTTCGCGCCCTGGTACGCCCAACGCTTCTTGCTCGAGGGCTGCTGCAGCTTCACCTTCTCGGCGATCGAGGTGGTGTAGAGGTAGCTGCCTGTGATCTTGCTCTTGAAGCGGTAGACCGGCCGGTAACGTGCCGAGGCGAACGGAGAACCGAAGTAGCGCCGGTAGATCGTCGCCGTGGTCTTTGGCCCGGAGCTGTACGGCGTGTAGACGTAGAGCTTGAAGGTAGCCACGTTCTTGGGGTAAATGGTGACTTTCTTCTTCTTGTCGTAGTCGTAGATCTTGATGCCGCGCGTAGCCCACTCACGCCGAGTGAGATAGGTGTCGTAGGTCTCGCCGTACTTGTCGAGCAGGCGGGCACCGTTCCAGATCTGCCCGCCGAACGACGGCCACATCCGGTCGACCTTGCCGTCGCCGTCGCGATCGTAGACGCCCGCCCCCATCGCGTTGTCGAGGCGGTACTTCAGCGAGTAGCGCGTGGACGGCGCTTCGATCAGGCTCTGCTCCTTCTGCAGTGTCGCGATGATGACCTTGGGGTTGATCTTCCACTGCAGGCAGGCACGGTAGATGATCCCGGCCGCGCTACGCTCGAC
>CAYXQU010000020.1:0-14132 GCA_964467305.1 uncultured Eubacteriales bacterium | reverse complement strand
TCGTAGGCGTGGGCGACACGATCCGACATCTCGTTGAACGACTGGGCCAGCGATGCCACCTCGATGTCACCGGCCACGTCGACGTGCGACCCATAGTGCCCCTCGGCGATGCGCGAGGCTCCGGACTGCAGTTCGCGCAACGGCCGGGTGAGTCGCCCGGCGAGCCACCCGCCCGCGATCCACGCGATCGACACGGCCACAAGCAGCCCCAACGCCGCCGCCACCGCGACCCCGGTTCGGGCGTGGCGCAACTCGGCGAGCTTCTGAACAGCGACGAGCCAGCGGCCTTGACCGGCGGGCACCGCCACCACCAGCAGGCGCGCGCCATCCGATGCAGCGATGACCGCCTGCCGCGAGCCTTCGGGCTCGATCTGCTCCAAGCGCGCCAGGTCGATCGAACGCAGCGTCGCTTCTTCCTCGGAGGTGCGAACGACCACGCCGGAGTCGTCGGTCACGAACAGGGCGGCTCCCAGCAGTCGGGCTTCGATGCGCAGCAGCCGATCGCGCAGCTCGTCGGGCACCTCGGCCGAGGATGCCTGCTCGGCGGCGGATAGCGCGCCCAGCTGGCTGCTGAGCTCAGCGGTCCGCCGGTCGACCTGGTAGGCGGACCAGCCCACCCACAGCACCGCGAACGCGATCAGGACCACAACCGCCGAGACACCCGCGATCGCCACACGCACGCGCGTGACGATGCTTCGGCCCGCTGCGGCACCTGCCGGGCCGTGAGCAGCGCCGTCGTTCGTCGACGAGTCTCTCACTGAGGCGCCTTGCGCATCCGGTACCCCACACCGCGCACGGTCTCGATGAAACGCGGCGCCGCAGCGTCGTCTCCCAGCTTCTCGCGCAGGTGGCGCACGTGCACGTCGACGCCGCGCGCCTCGGTGAATTCGGCGAAACCGGTGGAAGACTCCAGCAGCTGTTCTCGGCTGAGCACGACTCCGGGCGACTGCGCCAGACGCGCCAGCAGATTGAACTCGCGGGCGGTGAGGACCACCGGCTCACCGTCGACCTCGACGGTCCGCTCGGCGCAGTTGAGCTCCAAGCCGCCCACCTGGATGACGCCCGATGGCTGAGCGGCCCCGGCAGCGACTGGCGCATCGCCGGAGGCTGCCGCCCGGCGAAGAAGCGCTCGCACCCGGGCCACCAGCACCGGCGGACTGAACGGCTTGACCACGTAGTCATCCGCGCCGGCCTCGAGCAGTGCGACCTTGTCGAGATCCGTGTCCCGAGCGGTCAGCATGAGGATGGGCGTCGAGTGCGTCTCCCGGATCGCCGAGCAGACCGCGCGACCGTCCATGCCGGGGAGCATGAGATCGAGCACCACGAGATCGGGCGGGTTGTCTCGGAAACGCGCGAGCCCTTCGGCGCCACTGGCGGCTTCTCGCACCGCGAACCCCGCCGAGGTCAGATACAGGCTCACCAGCTGCCGGATGCTCGCCTCATCGTCGATCACCAGTACCGTGGCCACGAGCGCCTCCTACGTCTCGATCGCCGCGAGCCTGGGCACTGCCCCGACTCCCTGGGGAGTCCCGTCGCCGTCGTCGACCACGACGCCGTCTCGCATCCTGATCGTGCGGTCGCACGCATGCGCGACCTCGGGGTTGTGCGTGACGATGAGGAAGGTGGTTCCGCGCTCCTGGTTGACCCGCCGCATCATCGCGACGATCTCTTCGCTTGTCGCGGTGTCGAGATCGCCGGTAGGCTCGTCGCCCATCACGATCCCGGGGTCGTTGACCAATGCCCGTGCGATCGCGACCCGCTGCTGCTGCCCACCGGAAAGCTCGCTGGGCACGTGGTCCATACGGTCGCCAAGACCCACGAGGTCGAGGAGCGCTCTCGCGGTCTCATTGGCGCTCCTGCGCGAGCGACCCGCGTACTCGGCCGCGAGCGCGACGTTCTCGAGCGCGGTGAGCGTAGGAATCAGGTTGAAGCCTTGGAAGATGAATCCGATCTCGTCTCGGCGTACACGGGTGAGCTCTGAGCCGGAGAGACCATCGACGCGGCGACCGCTGAGCCAGACCTCGCCCTCATCAGCGACATCGAGGCAGCCCGTGATGTGCATGAGCGTCGACTTGCCCGAGCCCGACGGACCCATGATGGCGGCCATCTCTCCCTTGTGGATGTCGAGCGTCGCACCTCGCAAGGCGTCAACGAAGTTGTCCTTGCCCAGCCGGTAGCGCTTCGACAGGCCACGGGCGCTGATGATGGGCTCGGTTGGCTGCACGGGGGTGACGTCACTCATAGCGCAGCGCCTCCACCGGGTTGAGGTTCGCGGCGTGCCACGCGGGATACAGGCCGCTCACCGTGCCCAGCCCCACCGCGAAGGCGATCGAACTCAGCAGCAGCCGGTTCGTGACCAGGAACAGCGCGTTGCCGCTGACCTCGCCTGCAGCGTTGCCTGCACCGGTCACAAGCAGCCCCAGCGCCATGCCCACAAGCCCGCCGATAAGGCCGATGATCGCCGACTCGGCGATGAACTGGCCCATGATCTGCCAGCTGCTGGCACCGATCGCCTTGCGCACGCCGATCTCACGGGTTCTCTCGGCCACCGACATGGTCATGGTGTTGACCACCGAGAGCCCGCCCACCAGCAGCGAGACCAGTGCGACCGCGTAGATGATCGAGGTGAAGATCGCGAGCGGCTCTTTGACCTGGCGCTCGAACTCGACAGGCGTCATCGCCTCGACGCCCTCGATGCGCCGCTCGATGCGCCGCGCGACCACCTCAGGACGCTCGCCGGGGCTCAGGTAGACAGCGAAGCTCGAGACGATCGAGTCCGGGTTGACGGAGTCGCGCACGGCATCGGGCAGGTCATCGTGGACGATCTTGCGGGCGTCTTCCATGGTCATGACCACGGCGTTGTCCGGCGCGGTCAGGGTCTTCTCGGCGATTCCCACGACCTCGTAGCGTTCTCCTCGGATCTCGACGTGACCGCCCACGCTGCCGCCGAGCTGTTTGACGATGTCGGAGCCCAATGCGACCTTACCTACGTCGCTGTTGCGCAGCTGGCGCCCCTCGGCGTAACGGATGATGAACGACTCGTAGCCGGTCGCGCGGCCGTCCTCGGCCTGGATGGTGGGGATGTTGCCCATGCTCACCGTGGGCAGCTCCTCGTCGAGTAGCGCCGAGACGCTCGCCGAGACGCGTGTGACGCCCTCGGTGCGCTCGATCTCGCGCAGCAGGCTGGCCTTGAGCGGTGTCGAGTACAGGCCGGCGAAGGTGGTCTCCCCGCTCACGACAACCTTGTCTTGGTAGTACTTCATGCCGCCGTCGACGAGCAAGGTGAGCTTCTCGGCGAGTGCGCCCATCACCACGAGGGCGAACACGCCGATGGAGATGCCGAAGATGGTCAGGAACGCGCGCAGTTTGCGTCTGAAGATGTTGCGCAGCACGCGCACGAGCTCCCCTTTCGATCGTGAGCCGCGAAGTCGACCACCGATGATGATAGCGCTTCGACAGCGCCAACAACCCTCCTACTTCGGGTTGGTGCAGCGCCGGAGTGCCGGCTGATACTCGAGACGCCGATCAGATTCCCAGCCCCAGCTGCTGGGCACTCGCGCCATCCGAGTCAGCCGGTTCGGCGCGCTGCTCGCTCGACTCTGATCCCGTGGGCTCTCCCGTGCTCGTGCCACCGTCGCGACGCGCGACCATGTCGCCCAACAACTGCGCCATCTCGCGGGCGTTTCGCGGTGCATAGTCGTACTTGCAGTTGTTGAACATCACCCAGGTGCGCTCGGTCTGCTCGGCGAGCCGGGCGATTCGCGGGATCCACTGCTCGAGCTCGTCTTGGCGGTACAGATAGTCGAAGCGGTCGGCCGCGGTCGCGGTGCGCGCATCCCACATGCCGCGGTTGCGGCCGTGCATACGCACGTACCCCCTCGAAGCGGTCGAGGCCACGATAGGCGGCAACGCATTGCCCACCTGCGGCGCATCGACCGCGACGTAGGTGAGCCCGCGCTCGGCCAGGAAGCGCATGGTCCTCGCGAGGTTCATGCCCTCGACCCAGCTGGCGTGCCTGAACTCGACGAGCATGGGCAGCGGCGCAAGCAACGCCGCATCTCGCTCGATGATGGCCATGTTGCGAGTGCGGTGGGTCTTGTCGAGCGCGGTGAACCATGGCGGGTACTGCATCAGGACGCCGCCCAACTTGCCGGCCTCGACAAGCGGCTCGATCGCGCGTGCGAACAGCTCGAACGCGTGCTCGACCATGCGCTCCTCGGCGTTTCGCACCCGCCCCCGTGCGGTGACCTCGTAGTTGTATCCGGCGTCGGCGAGCTCCGGGTGTAGCGCGCGCTCGTCAACGTCGTGACCGGTCATCATCCCGAACGCCTTCATGTGGAAGGTAAACCCGTCGGGCGTGCGGCTCACCCAGTTCTGAGCGTATTCGGGCTTCGGGATGCCGTAGAACGACGAATCGACTTCGACCGCATCGAAGCGCGCGGCGTAGTAGCGCAGGCGTTGCTCGGCAGTTGAGACTCCGTGCGGGTACCATCGCTCGACCATGGTCTTGTCGGTCCAACTGCAGGTACCCACCACCACGTCGCCCATGGTGGACGCCCCTTCTCCTGCTCAGCCATGGGTCACAAGACCCTGGCGGTGCTTCCTTGGTGGGTTCGTACCCATGCAGGGGCGGGCTTGCGAAGGCGGGGCAGTGCCAGTCGGGTAGACACTGTAGTGTGACTCGTGCAACTGCGAGTCCGGTCCATGTCCCCGATGCGAAGGAGCCACGCGAACATGAAGCCGATCGTCGACGAAGACCTGTGCATCGGTTGCGGAAACTGCGAAGAGGAGTGCCCCGATGTCTTCCGCCTGATGGAGGACGGCATAGCCCATGTCATCACCGAGACACCCGGTGAGGTGCTCTACGGCTGCATCCGAGATGCCGAGGACTCCTGCCCCGTTGACGCGATCTCCATCCAGGAGTGACCCGGTGACCCAGGTCCCATCCGACTACCAGCTGCCCGCCACCGACGCGGCGCTCCTCGCGCAGTGCGAGGTGCACGTGTTCAGGGCGACGGGACCGGGGGGCCAGGGCGTGAACACCACGGACTCCGCGGTCCGGCTCAGGCATGTTCCCACCGGCATCGTGGTGGTGTGCCGAAGAGAACGCAGCCAACTGCGCAACAAGGAAGCGTGCCTGAAGCGACTGCGGGAGCGGATCGAGCAGGCCCTTGCTCCTCCCCCGCCCCCGCGCAAAGCGACTCGGCCATCGCGCTCGGCGCGCGAGCGCAGGCTCACATCGAAGGCCATCCGTTCGTCGACCAAGGCCGCCCGAAGACCTCCGCGAAGCGAGGACTGACCCATGTGGCTGCTCAAGTCCATCGTTTTGTCGGTGATTCTCACCATCGCGCTCAACATCGCGATCAACCGGTGGCGAAACCGACGCTAGAGACGCCAGCAGGCGGGCCGCTTTCGCGACCCGCCTGCCAGTTCCAGTCGATCCGAACCCCGGGGGGCTACTGGACTATTCGGACGTACTTCCATGAGCTGCGCTTCACCCGCGCGACGCCCTTGGAGTCGACCCACCTGAGAACCGCCCGCATGCGGTAGCGGCCCTTGGTGTCGATGTTCATGGTCGCCTTGTACTTCTTGGCGTTCTTGTACTTCTTGGTGCTGTAGATCTTGGCCTGGGTCTCAAGCCCCGAGCTGGTGACCCACGACCGCTTGCCTTCCCACTTCGCGACCACGATGGTCACGGTGGCCTCCGAGGAGACCGAGGACTTGTTGCGGATGTAGCCCCAGGTCTTGAAGTCCCGGTCGACCTTCTTCTTGTACTTGCTGGTGTACGGGTGTGAGATCTTGACCGGCTTCTTCTTCGCCTTGGCCTTCGGCGCAGCCAGCGCCGGCGAAGCGACCGACATGACGAGCGCAGCTACCAGCAGTGGTGCGATCCACTTGCGCATCTGCACCTCCCTTTCGACTGACCCACGCGACTCGTCGTCCCGTGAGTTCGGCAAGGACATCGGACTCAACGACTTGATAATCGACTGGGAACCAGCGCCACTCAACGAAGCCGCGATTGAGTTTGTGTTGAGATGGCGTTGAGCGAGGCGGGGACTCTCGACAACTGGCGACGCATCGCCGAGAAACGAAGAAACGCCCTTGCAAGGGCGTTTCGAATCGTTGGTGGGCGATGAGGGATTTGAACCCCCGACCTTGACGGTGTAAACGTCCTGCGCTCCCGCTGCGCCAATCGCCCATGTATCGCCTGTCGCCCGCGAGCGACTCCCACCATTGTAGATGGTGCCCCCAGGAGAATTCGAATCTCCGTTTCCGCCTTGAGAGGGCGGCGTCCTTGGCCACTAGACGATGGGGGCGTCAGGCGTTTATATCACCCAGCGGGCATACAGACCAGCAATCGGCACGCCGCGGCTAGCGCTTGAGCTTCGCGATGTCGCCCGAGCGCACGATTCTGGTGGACGCGGGCTACTACAGGCCAGCGGCGATCGCCGCGATCAGCACGAGCAACAGCACCACGATGACCGCGACGTTGAGACTCATGTCGCGCGCGTAGCGCTGGATGCGAGCGCGTGTGGCGATGACGGTGGCGGCATCGACGCGCGTCGAGAACAACTCGGTGTGCTCCTGGGTTGAGGCCTCAGCCAGTAGGCGAACCACGTCGGCGACCCACCCGGCGGCAAGCTCGAGCCTGCCCATGCCCATCGCCTGACCTTTGACAGCCAGCGGGCGCGGCGATCTGGCCGCCGCCCGCAAGCGAGTCGCGAATCGCTCCTCTCGCAGCAGCCCGCTCGTGGCGATGGCCAGCTCGTCCGAGACGTCCTCACCGCCGAGCCTTCGCCGGCCCAAGTCGAGCGCGAGTGACGACACGAGATCGCACACCCCTCGGGAGTCAACTACGACCGGCTCGAAGCACTCGCTGACGCTGTCGAGTTCGTTTCGCCGTGCGAGATCCTCGAGCACATCAAGACGATGAGCGGCCAGTTGCTCACCCATGTAGCCGGCGACGTCTCGAACGTGGCCAACGAGGGTGGAGCGAAGCGGATCGCGGATCGCTTCCTCCTGACGCAGCCAGTCGAGGGCTGTGTCCACGGCATCACGAACGCAGTGCTGCCTCTCGCGAGCAAGAACCAACGCGGCTCCCCGGATGAAGCGCTCTGCGCGCAGTTCGGGCGAGCGAGTCGCAAGTCCGGCGCCCAGACGGTGCAGGCGACGTTCTGAGCGATGCCACGCACGCCGAACGTGCCCGCGCACGTTTCGACACACGCGGGCGAGCGAATCCGACGACTCCCCGTAGCGACCGGTCACGTACCCCACGGCCGCGTGGAACGCCGGACGGACCACCACGGGCAGCCGCCTCAGGTACGCCTCGTAGCCCTTCTGAATGGCGCCACACCCGCGAACGAACCCACGAGCTCCGGCGAGATACCAGAAGTTGACCCCGAACCACGCGGGCGCATGCCGGTGGAACAGCCCGAACTTCATGCCAACCACGAAGATGGCCACCCCGATGGCGAACGCCACGACCACCGACATCAGATCAGCCGGACTCAGGAACTGCGCCTCGAGGTAGTGGTCGAGCAGGTCCGCGTGCAGCCCCCACGTGTGCAGGCCCGGTGCGAAGACGCCCCTGAGCAGCAGGTCCGGCCGCACCCCGAGAACGGTGATGACTGCCGCCAGCATACCCATCGCCACGAGCATCCGGGGCGGGGCGTCTTTGACTTCAGGCCCGTACTCGCGTTTCGCGGTACCCAGGAAGACAAAGCCTATGAGCTTGATGAACGAGCACGCCGTGCCGCCGCAGGTGACAATGAAGATCTTCTCGGCGATCCCGAGCGAAGCGAGGTGCTCGTACTCGAACGCCTCCACGAGTGCGTGATGGATGAGGCACTTGCTCACGAAGCCGTTGAAGAGTGGAACGCCGGTGATGCCGAAGGCCGCGACCAACATGAGGACGAAGGTGAGCGGCATCTTGCGCCACAGTCCGCCCAGCTTGTACATGTCGAGCTCGCCGGTGCGAAACGCCACGGCGCCCACTCCCAGGAAGAGCGCGCCTTTGAACAGTGCGTGGTTCACCACGTGATAGAGCCCGCCCGCGACTCCCATCGCACCGTGCGTGCCGAGGTAGGCAGCCGCCCCAATGCCCACCAGGATGAAGCCCATCTGGCTGACCGAGTGATACGCGAGCATGCGCTTGGCGTTGTGCTGGCCCAGCGCCATGACCACGCCAATGAACATGGTGGCGATACCGATCCACAGGATCGCGAGACCGAAGCCGGCGGTGGCATGCCACAGCACCTCCTCGGCGTCCTCGGCGATCGGGGGGCGGAACAGGGCGGTCGCAGTGCGGAATATCCCGTACGCGCCGGCCTTGATCATCACGCCGGACAGCAGCGCGCTGGCCGGTGATGGCGCGACAGGGTGGGCATCGGGCAGCCACACGTGCACGGGCAGCATGCCGGCCTTGACCCCGAAACCCAGGACAAGCAAGCCAAACGTCACCCACTTCAGGGTCTCCGATGCCTCCTGAAGCGGCAGGGGCAGCAGCGCACCGTGTCCGCCGATCGCGTAGGTGAGGAAGATGCCGCCGATGAGCACGAAGCCGCCTATGACCGTCATCCAGAAGTACTTGATCGCCGAGAGCTTCGCCTGCTGAGTCTCCGTATGGATGACGAGCAGGAATGCGGTGAGGCCGAGCACCTCGAAGAAGAGGTAGAGCGTGATCAGGTCGCCCGCGAGGACCACACCGAGCATGGCCGAAAGCACCACCAGGCTTGCGGTGTGGAAGCGGTCACGCTTCTTCTCATGCCTAAGGTAGTCGAGCGAGTAGAGGGTGGCAGCGAACCACAGCAGCCCCGTGAACAGCGCGAACAGCATCCCGAACGAATCGACAGCGAAAACGAGCTCACCGACCATCAGCGGTATGGTCGCGCCGATCACATGCTCGTGGGCCACCAGCGGGACGAGCGCAGCGGCACCCAGCAGTGCGACGCCGGTGGCGAGAAGCACGAAGCCGTTGCGAACGCTCTCACGCCAACAGCCAAGCGGGGTGACCAGCAGCGCGCAGACCAGCGGCCACAGCACCAGCAATGCCGGCAGCGGGTGGTAGACGATGTGGAGCCCGTGCTCCGTGGACCTCACCTCCTCATTGGAAGAACGCCTTGGCGGCCATCTGGGCGAGTGACAGAGGCAGGCCGGGCACTGCCGCAGCCAGCCCGAGGACCACGACCAGCACAGCAGCGATCACGGTGGGAACGAGCATCGAGTACGGGGCTTCTCGGCCAGCTTGGGCCGGTGATGCCGGCTCGGCGGCGGGAGCCTCAGCGCTGGAACCGGAGGCCGGCGCCTGATCTTGGGCGGGCTCCCCGAAATACGCGACGTACACGATGGGCAGCAGGTAGACGGCGGCCATCAGCGCGCCTGCGAGCAGCACGATCAGGTAGAGCGGCTCGTCGACCTCAAGCATGCCCAGGCCCAGGTACCACTTGCTCACGAAACCCGCGAGCGGCGGCATGCCGATCATGCCGAGCGTCGCGACAGCGAAGGCGGCCATCGTGACCGGCAGGCGCTTCGCGACCCCAGCCATCTCGCTGACTCGGTGAATCCCCGCTCGCTTGATGAGCAGGCCGGCACACAGGAACAGCGTGCCCTTCATGAACGCGTGGTTGGCGATGTGCACGAGCGAACCGGTGACGGCCTCGCTGCCAAGCAAGGCGATGCCCAGCGTGACGTAGCCCATCTGGCTGATCGTCGAGTACGCGAGCCGCCGCTTCAGGTTGTCTTGGTTGACGGCCAGGATCGCCGCGAAGATGACGGTCACCGCAGCGAGCCCTGCGAGCACCGGAGCCACGCCCAGCTCAGCGATCAGCCGGGCACCGAAGACGTAGTGGAACACCCGGATGATGCCGAAGGTGCCCGCCGCGACCATCACTCCGGAGAGCACCGCCGAGAACGGCGCGGGCGCCGCCGGGTGCGCGTCAGGCACCCAGCCGTGCAGCGGCACGATCGCAGCCTTCACGCCGAACCCCACCATGAAGCACCAGAACGTCACGAGCAGCGTGATGCGATCCATACCGGAATCGAGCAGTCCGCCCACGGTGAGCGTCTGCGTGCCGGCGAGGAAGAACGTCGCGACCACACCCAGCAAGACGAAACTGCCGCCAATCAGGATGTAGACGATGTACTTCAAGCCGGCAGCCATGGCCGCCGGTGTCTCCTCATGGACCACGAGCGGATAGGTCATGATCGAGAACAGCTCGTAGAAGATGAGAAACGTGAGGAGATTGCCCGCGTAGGCCACGCCCATAGTCCAACCCAGACACAGCATGAAGAAGGAGTAGTAGCGACCCAGCCTGTGCCCGTTGGCCATGTAACCCGCCGAGTAGACAAGCGCGAGCAGCCACAGAACCGCAGCAGTGGCGCCGAACAGCGCGCCCAGCGCGTCGACACGCAGGTGCATCCACACGACCGGCGTGAGCTTGAGCAGATAGAGCTCGTAGGCCGAGCCGCCCAAGACGCCCGGGATGAGCGAGAGCGCGAGCGCCACTTGGACTGCGCACGCGATCGCCAGCACCGACGTCCTGGTGCGCTCGGAGATGCGTCCAAGCGGTATCGCCGCCACCGCCGCGAGCAACGGTAGCAGCACCGCAAGCAGCGGTACCACCGAGGTGACCTGCGAGGTCTCCACGTCGATCCCCCCTACATCCCGAATACGAAGTGCACGGCGGCCTGAGCGAGCGAGAACGGCATGCCCGGTACCTCGGCGGTCGTTCCCAGCACGATCACGTACGCCGCGCAGATCAGGATCGGCCCCAGCAGAATCCAAGGTGCATGGCCAACCTGGATGTCTTGACCGTCAGGTTCCTTGAAGTAGGCCATGTGGATGATGGGCAACCAGTAGCTCGCATTGAGCAGCGATGACACGACCATCACCACAACGAACCACCACGCGTCGGCCTGAAGCGCACCCAGCGACAGGTACCACTTGGTGATGAAGCCGGCGAACAAAGGCAGCCCGATGAAGCTGAGCGCGGCCACCGTGAACGCGCCCATCGTGTAGGGCATCTGGTGACCGATGCCGGCGAGCTGGCTGATCTCCGTCTTTCCGGTCCGTCGCTGGATAGCGCCGGCGACGAAGAACATCGTGATCTTGGGAAACGCCTGGTTGGCGATGTGGACGATCGCAGCCGTCGCGGCGAACGGGGTGAGCAGTGAAGCGCCAAGCACGATGTAGGAGAGCTGGCTGATCGTCGAGTACGCGAGCCTTCGCTTGAGCGTGTCTTGGGCAAGGGCAAGCAGTGAGCCGGCGATGATCGTGAACGCCGCAAGCCACGCCAACGGTACGGTGAATCCCAGTTCACGCAGCAGGTCGACGCCAAAGATGCAGTAGATCACGCGCAGGATGCCAAACGCGCCCGCTTTCACGACCGCAACCGCGTGCAGCAGCGCGCTCACCGGGGTGGGTGCGACCATCGCGCTGGGAAGCCACCCGTGAAGCGGCATGATCGCGGCCTTGACCCCGAAACCGCCAATGAACAGGCCGAATATCAGGAGCAGCGTGCCCCAGCCCACGTCACGGCTCAGGATTCCCGGTTGCGAGAACGACAAGGTGCCCACGGCGCTGTAGGTGATGACCGAGGCGATCAAGACGCATGCCCCACCTATCAGCGTGTAGGCGAGGTACTTGCGCCCTGCTCGGAATGCTTGCGGCGTCTCCTCATGGATCACGAGAGGATACGTACAGATCGTCAGCATCTCGTAGAACAGGAACAGCGTCAGCATGTTCTCGGCGAACGAGATGCCCACCGTGGTCGACACGCACAGGGCGAAGAAGCCGAAGAACCGCATGCGGTTGTGTTCGCCCTTCATGTAGCCGATCGCATAGATCGTGGTGAAGATCCACAGTGTGGATGAGACCAGCGAGAAGAACATGCCAAGCGCATCGGCTCGAAACGCGATTCCTATGCCGGGTGTGAACTCGACGAAATCGTAGACGTAGACCACGCCCGCAAGGGTTCCCGGCAGCATGGAGAGCACCACGCCGAACTTGATGACGGCCGCGCTCAGACTCCAGAAGCGACGCCAGAAGACGTGTGGGCCAGCGGCGAAGACGAGCCCGGCGCATACCAGGGAGATAGCCGGCGCGAGCACGACCCGGATGTCGACAACGTCCATGTCAGCCCCCCAAAGGTGCCAGCATCCGGAGCACCGCGGGCTCGATGAAGCCAATGGGCATGCGACCGAGCAGGCCCATGACCAGGCACAGGGTCGCCAGGACAAGGATGGGCGCCAGCATCGAAAGCGGCGGATCGGTCGCGTTTGCCACGGCGTCGTTCGTGGGCTTCTGGAAGTAGAGCGCGTTCACCATCCGGATGTAGTAGATGAAGATGAACAGCGCGCCGAAGATGAGCACGAAGCCGAAGAAGGGTTGCTCGGCTTCGAACGCTCCCAAAGCGATGTACCACTTGCACAGGAAGCCCGCCGTAGGCGGAATCCCCACGATCGAGATTGCACCGATGGCGATTGCCAAGCTCGTGAGTGGCATGGTGCGGCCCGCCCCACGCAGATCGCGCAGGTTGCGGTATCCGGTCTTGTAGATCAGGGCACCGGCCGCCAGGAACAACGTGGACTTGATGAGCGCGTGGTTGAATACATGCACCGCGCCGCCGATCACGCCGAAGGAGTTAGCCAGCCCCAGCCCCATGACGATGTAGCCGATGTTCGAGATCGTCGAGTAGGCGAGCATGAGCTTGATGTCCTCTTGGAAGATGGCGAAGTACGCCCCCATCAGGATCGAGATCGCACCAAGCCACACGAGGACTGCATTGAGCGCTGTCAGATTGAGCGCCTGTGCCGCATAGAAGATCTGGTAGGTGCGCAGCATGCCGATGATGCCCACCTTGACGGCCAACCCCGAGAGCACGGCACTTATCGGTGAGGGCGCTATCGAGTGCGCGTCAGGAAGCCAGATATGGACGGGGAAGAGAGCAGCTTTGACCATGAACCCGACCATCATGGCCCCAAGCGCGAAAGCCGCCGGAGCACGCGCGGTATCTCCACCAAGCTGCGCTGCCACATCCGCCATGTTCAAAGAGCCGGTGAGCGCGAGCAGCACGCCAATGGAGAACAGGATGAGCAGTGAGGAGATCGCCCCCATGAGCAGGTACTTGAACGCCGCCATGGCCGCGTTGTGCTCGCCGCTCACCGCCACGAGTGCGTATCCGGATAGCGAGAGTATCTCGATGAACACGAAGAGGTTGAACAGGTCGCCGGTCACCGAGAAGCCAATGAGCCCGGCCATGTTCAGCAGCAGCAGGGCGTAGTAGTAAGGGATGCGCTCCTTGGCCAAACCTTGCAGCCACTCGGCATAGCGGAAGGAGAAGAGCACTGCGAGCCAGCCGATGAGGCAGATGATCGCCACGACGGCGCTGAACTCGTCGAAGCGCAGCTCGATACCGTACGGTGGCTCCCAACCGCCGGCGTCGTAGGAGAAAGGACCCGTTGCGGCCACTCGCACCACGAGTTGGTATGCCGCCACCGAGGTCACACTCATCACCGCGAGGGCCCACCATTTGGCGATGTGGCGCGAACTCACCGACAGCGCCGGGGTCAGCACACCGCCGACCAACGGAGCCACGATGACCAGTGGCAACCAGTGGGGCCAGGCAGCCACCTACTCCATCTCCCTCAGCTCGTCAGCCTCGATGGTGCCGTGCTGGCGGTGGATACGAATCATCAGGCTGAGCGCGAGTGCGGTTGTCGAGACCGCCACGACGATTCCCGTGAGGATGAGCGCTTGCGGCAGAGGGCTCGCGAATGGGGGTGACGCGCCCTGCCCCATGATCGGCGCAGATCCACCGTCGAGGACACCCAGCGCGATGATGAAGGAGAAGACCGCGGTCTCGATGATATTGAGGCCCAGGAGCTTCTTGATGAGGTTGTTCTTGGCGATGATGATGTAGAGGCCGATGAGGAAGAGCACCACCGGTACCGCGTAGTCGATGTTGTCCCACAGGGCAGCCAGCATCACCGCTGCGCCTCCATCTGGGCGTACAGGGTCGCGAAGATCGCGGCTCCCCCGACCCCGATGCCTATCTCGAGCGCGAGGAGCATCGCATCACGAACGGCATGCAGTGCCTGGTCTTGCGGGTAGCCAAGGAACGCACCGGTCAGCG
>CAYXQU010000019.1:0-14639 GCA_964467305.1 uncultured Eubacteriales bacterium | reverse complement strand
GTATACGCTGTTATGCGACATCCAGTAAGGGCGGTTTTAGTCGGCGAGTCTTCGGCGGGCCGAGTGAGAAGGGTGACGGCGCCGATGCGCACGCGTACGCGTGCGGGTACACCTTGAGGGTGTGTTTAGTTTGCCAGTTGGGGAATGATGGATGAAACTGGCTCTTTCGTTCGTTGCCGAAGGGGACTTGTGCCGATGAACGTTCACCTGTATGCGCTGTCGACCTGCCCGTACTGCCGCATGACCAAGCGCTATCTCGAGGATCACGGCGTCTCGTACGAGCTCACCGAGGTCGACCAGCTCGAGGGCGACGAGCGCCAGCAGGCGGTCGACAAGGTCAAGGAGCTCTCGGGAGGCACGTCGTTTCCGGTGCTCGTCGCGGACGACCAGGTAGTCGTCGGCTTCAACAAGACGCGCATCGGCGAGATTCTCGGCTTCTAGAAGGACTCCAACATGACGCAAAACGGTGCCCGCCGAGTCTTCGGCCCCGGGACTACGATCGACGACCTCAAAGCCTATATGGAGCCTTTCGCGGCCAGGCTCGGCTACAAGTTCAACACCGAGACCGAGTTCGTGGACGAGGTGCTCGCGTCCGAACTCGAGATTCTCGAGCGCGACGGCGACGTCTACTGTCCCTGCCGAATCCGGACGGGCGACCCCAAAGAGGACGTCAAGATCGTCTGCCCGTGCATCCCGTTCTACCGCGACGACTTCGCCGCGATCCGCAAGTGCTGGTGTGGTCTGTTCATCCGCGAGAACGAGGCCGACGGCGCCGAGCTTATCGGGGTGCTCGACGAGCCTCAGGCGGGCGCGCCGGTGAGCATTCCCGTGGTGAGGCTCGAGGACCTAGCCGACAAAACCGTGCGTCACGTGAAGGTAGGCAAGAGCGATATCGCGATCGCGCGCACGGGCGACGAAGTCTTTGCGCTGTCCAATATCTGCCGGCACGCCTTCGGCCCGCTCGGTGAGGGTTTTGTAGATGGCTATCACGTCATCTGCCCATGGCACGGGTGGCGATACGACCTGCGCGACGGCACGACGGACCACCCCAACGCGGACGTGCGCACCTACGACGTGCGGATTGAGGACGGCCTCGTGCACGTGGTGCTGCCCTACGCGGCCAAGCGGTAGGAACGGCGCGGGTCAGCCGCGCTCGTCGCGGCGACGCCGGGCGAGGCGCAGGCGCTGAATCGTCACGATCAGCACCGCGGAGACGCCGCCAAAGACCGCCCACTGCACCCCGATCGTCCCCGGAGCAGCGAACTCGATGACGGCCGCAAGCGCAGCCCCGATGCCGAAGGGGAGCAGGTAGAAGCCACCAGTGAAGAACTCGGCGATCGAGCAGATCACGGCGAGTGCCACCCATACCCAGACCCAGATGTTGTAGTCCATGCTCCGCCCTCTTCGCGCCGAACGCGCTGCCATTGTTACATGAGGGTTATTGCTCACACATCGTGGCGCCCGCATCGATACTTCAGATTACTTAATTCGGTGCATAGTCTTCGGCCGTTCGGCGACCCGTCTCCCACGGCTGTCAATGGTTTCTGAATAGCTATTGCGTGACCCTGCATTGTGCTACGCTCCCCACAACCCAGCGGTGGGATGGCCGCGAATGGGTTGAACGTCATCCGATGTGTACGGGAGCAAGGGAGGAAGTATGAAGGTGCGCAACAAGCGCCTTCTCGCCGTCCTCGCAGCACTCGTCGCGGTCTCTATGATCGCTACGGGTTGCGGTGGAGGCGGTACGAAGGCAGAGGGTGAGCAGCCGGCCGGCGAGGCTGAGGCTGTCACGATCAAGATCGGTATCGGCGCTCCGCTGACCCAGGGCGCTGTCGCTCTTGGCCAGGGCATGAAGCGTGGCGCGAACCTCGCCATCAAGCAGGCCAACGAAAGCGCTGAGGCGAAGGAACTCGGGATCACCTTCGAGGGCGTCGACGGCGACGACCAGGGCGACCCCAAGACCGGCGTTACCGTCGCCAACCAGTTCGCATCTGATGCGAACCTCGTTGGCGTCATGGGCCACCTGAACTCGGGTGTCTCCATCCCTGCTTCCAAGGTCTACAACGAGAACAAGATCGTCATGATCTCGCCGGCGTCGACGAACCCCTCGCTTACCCAGCAGGGCTTCAACAACGTCTTCCGTGTCTGCACGATCGACTCCGTTCAAGGCCCGGCTGGCGCGGAGTCCGCGTTCAGCAAGTTCGGCCTCAAGACCGCCGTCGTCATCGACGACTCCACTCCTTACGGCGAGGGCCTTGCGGCTGAGTTCGCCAAGAAGTTCGAGGCGCTGGGCGGCAAGGTCCTGTTCACCGAGAAGACCTCGGACAAGGACAGCGACTTCAACGCACTGGTCACCAAGATCAAGTCCAAGAATCCGGACATGATCTACTACGGTGGCATCTACAACGCCGGCGCGCTGCTGGCCAAGCAGGCCTCAGACGCTGGCATCAAGGGCCCGCTGATGGGCGGCGACGGTCTCTATGACGCCGAGTACATCAAGCTTGCCGGTGCCGACCAGGCTGAGGGCGACCTCTGCACGTCGGTTGGCCTTCCTGTCTCCGAGCTGCCGAAGGGCCAGGAGTTCCAGGACGCTTTCAAGGCCGAGTACCCCAACGATGAGATCGCTGCCTACGACGCATACTCGTACGACGCTGCGAACATCATCATCCAGGCCGTCCTGACCGCCGCTAAGGCCGACGGCGCCGCGAAGGTCGCCTCGCCTGCTGGTCGCGACGCGGTCATCGCTGCTGTTGCTGCGTACCAGGGCGAGGGCGTCACCGGCGCCATCGCTTTCGACGACAAGGGTGACACCACGAACAAGGCCATCACGACCTACCAGGTCGAGAAGGGCGCTTGGGTCCCCAAGGTCATCCCGGGCAAGTAGCAGGAGCTCTGAGGTACTAGTCTCGCGCTAGAGTCCGGGCGGGCACTGCCAAAGGTGTCCGCCCGGACTGTGCGCGAGAGGTCGCAAGGCGTCGCCCACGACGGTCGACAGCCTATAGAGAATCGGGAACCACACAAGTGCAAGTTGATGTGATCGTCCAACAGCTGATCAACGGCGTGACGCTAGGCGGGATGTACGCGCTTATCGCGCTCGGGTACACCCTCGTCTACGGCATCCTGCTGATGATCAACTTCGCCCACTCAGAGATGTTCATGGGTGGCGCGTACGTCGGCCTCGGCGTGCTGACAGTTCTTACCAACGAGGGCGTGATCGAGGCAGTGAGCTCCAAGCTGCCGTTCCTCTCGTTTCTGCTGTCGACGCGTGGGTTCTTTGTCGGCAGCCCGATAGCCTGTTCGTCTTGTTTGTGATCGTTTTCGCCAGCGCGGCGATTGTGATCGGCTTTCTGGGTGTGACGATCGAGCGCGTCGCGTATCGACCGCTTCGTCACGCTCCTCGCCTCGCTCCGCTCATTTCCGCAATCGGCGTCTCGATCTTCCTTCAGAACGCCGTGCTCCTGTGGGTGGACAGCAAGGCAATCCCGTACCCCTCGATCTTCCCGGTCAAGAAGCTGCTGGAGTTCGGTGGGGCGAGCATCAACTCTCTACAGGTGCTCATCATCGTCACCTCGATCGTCCTGTTGCTCATTCTGGACACCTTCGTGTCCAAGACACGCATCGGTAAGGCCATGCGCGCCACCTCGCAGGACCGCGAGGCTGCAGGACTCATGGGAATCGACATCAACAACGTCATCGCTACGGCGTTTTTCATCGGCCCGGCGCTCGGCGCCGTCGCCGGTGTCTTTCACGGTATGTACTACGGCACCGTGATCTTCAGCATGGGATTCATCCCCGGTATCAAGTCGTTCACGGCAGCCGTACTCGGTGGCATCGGTAACCTTCGCGGTGCCATGCTCGGCGGCTTCCTGCTCGGCGTCGTCGAATCACTCGGTGCGGGCTTCCTGTCGACCGGCTACAAGGACGTCATCGCGTTCGTCATCCTCATCCTTGTGCTGATCTTCCGGCCGGGCGGCCTGCTCGGCGAGTCCGTTGTGGAGAAGGTGTAGCCATGGGCGGAAGCAAGATGGACATCGCAACTAAGGTAGACGCCGGCAAGTCCAGCCCGATGACAAAGGCCGTCTACGCGCTCGTACTGCTCGTCGTGATTCTCATGCCGATCATTTTCCAAGGCTTCGGCCAGCTGTTCATGGTCCGAATCCTCGCCGTCGTCGGCCTGTACGTGATGCTGGCCTTGGGCCTCAACATCGTCGTCGGCTACGCCGGTCTGCTCGACCTTGGCTACATCGCTTTCTACGCGATCGGTGCCTACGCGGGCGTTCTGTCGGGTCTGCCGTTCTCGCAGTTCCTCGCCAAGACGTTTCCCGCCATCACCTGGCTTCCGGGCATCTCGTACTTCGTAATGATCCCGGTCGCGATGCTCGCGGCGGCTATCACCGGTATCTGTTTGGGCACGCCGGTCCTGCGTCTTCGTGGCGACTACCTCGCCATCGTCACGCTGGGCTTCGGCGAAATCGTTCGAATCTGCCTGAACAACAACATCTTCGGCCTGTCCAATGGCGCGGCTGGTCTGCCGAAGGCCGGTCAGGTCATGCCGAAGCCTGCGGGTCTGGACTGGCTGCAGAACACGCTGTACGTGCAGATTCCGAACATCGGCCCCAATGGCTTCAACTTCACGTTCTCCAACAACGTGTACTGGTATTACGTGATCGTGATCTTCTGCCTGCTGACGATCTTCGTCGTACGCAGGCTGGACAACTCGCGCCTCGGTCGTTCATGGACCGCCATGCGTGAGGACGAGGTTGCGGCTTCGTCTATGGGTGTCAACATCACCGGCGCGAAGCTTTACGCCTTCTCGCTCGGCGCGATGTGGGGCGGTATCGCCGGCATCACCTTCGCGAACTTCCAGGGCTTCGTAAGCCCCGAGTCGTTCACGTTCATGGAGTCGGTATTCGTCGTCTCGATCGTCGTTATCGGTGGTATGGGCTCGATCCCGGGTGCCATCGTGGGTGCGCTGTTCATCCAGGGCATTCCTGAGTTCATTCGCGGTGCGGCACAGGCCGGTTGGCTCAAGGTCGTGGGCATCAACCTGTCGGCTGAGGCCCAGTCCGCGGTCTCCAACTACCGCTATCTCGTCTTCGGCTTCCTGATGGTGCTGATGATGGCCGTCCGGCCTCAGGGCATCATACCGTCAAAGCGGCGCGCTCGGGAGCTGCATCCTGACGACGAGAAGATGCTCGATGAGGGCAACGAGACGCTCTTCGACGCTCAGCACGACACGGCCATCCCCGGCGAAGATCTCTAGGCCGGGATCGGAAAGGCAAGAACAATGGCATCGCTGGTAGAAGCTACCAACGTCACGATGCAGTTCGGCGGCCTGAAGGCCGTCAGCAACGTGACCATGCATATCGACGAGGGCGAGATTGTCGCGCTTATCGGACCGAACGGCGCCGGTAAGACGACCTTCTTCAACCTGCTCACCGGTATCTACACGCCGACTGAGGGCTCCCTCACCTTCAAGGGCACGGCCGTGGGCGGCACCAAGCCGCACAAGATCTGTGCCATGGGTATCGCCCGTACGTTCCAGAACATCCGTCTCTTCCAGAACATGACGGCGCTTGAAAACGTCATGGTCGGTCGCCACACGCGGACCAAGCAGGGCCCCGTGGGTGCGGTCTTCCGCCACCCGGCGTTCAAGAAGGAAGAGCGCGCCACCGAGACTGAGGCCCGCAAGTGGCTGCAGTTCGTCGGCTTGGGCTGGGCCGCCAACGAGCTCGCGAAGAACCTGCCCTATGGTGACCAGCGTCGCCTCGAGATCGCGCGCGCCATGGCGACCGATCCGACGCTGCTGCTCCTCGACGAGCCGGCTGCGGGTATGAACCCGCAGGAGTCGCAGTCCCTCAACGGCCTGATTCGCAAGGTCCGCGGTCTTGGCATCACCGTCCTGCTGATCGAGCACGACATGAAGGTCGTCATGGATATCGCCGACCGCATCTACGTGCTCGACTTCGGTCAGCTCATCGCCGAGGGCCTGCCCGCTGAGATCCAGCGCAACCCGCAGGTGATCGAGGCATACCTGGGCAAGGGTGCCGAAGCCATGATGGCCGAGAAGGCCGCGGCCGAGTCACCTGTCGCGCAGCCTGAGGCAGACGTCACCGAGACGCCCGCCCCCGACACGTCTCAGGAGGGCTAGCCGTGTTGCTGAAAGTCACCGACCTCAAGACCGCCTACGGGAAGATCGAGGCGCTCAAGGGGATCACACTGGAAGTCAATGAAGGCGAGATCGTCACGCTGATCGGTGCCAACGGCGCCGGCAAGTCGACCACGCTGAAGACCATCTCAGGTCAGCTCGCTCCCGCTGCGGGATCGATCGAGTTCCTTGGCAACTCGATTGGTGGCGTGCCACCCCACAAGGTTACCGGGATGGGCATCATCCAGGTTCCTGAAGGCCGCCGCATCTTCTCGCGCATGACGGTTCTCGAGAACCTCGAGATGGGCGCTTATCTGCGCAATGACAAGGACGGCATCAAGGACAGCCTCGATCACGTCTACGAGCTCTTCCCGCGCTTGCGTGAGCGTGTCGCTCAGAAGGGCGGAACGCTGTCGGGAGGCGAGCAGCAGATGCTGGCGATGGGTCGCGCACTCATGGCCGAGCCCAAACTGCTCATGCTCGACGAGCCTTCGATGGGACTCGCACCGGTCGTCGTGGAGACGATCTTCGGGATCATCGAGAAGCTCAACAACGACGGGATCACGATTCTCCTGGTCGAGCAGAATGCCAACCTCGCTCTGTCGATCGCGGACCGTGGGTACGTGCTTGAGACCGGTGAGATCAAGCTGACCGGCACAGGCAAAGAGCTGCTGTCCAACGAAGAGGTCCGCAAGGCGTATCTCGGCGAAGGCTGATACTTCGCAGTGCATAGAACGCGCGAAGAGCGCTCCTTCACCGGAGCGCTCTTTTTCGTTGCTGAAATGGGATTACGACTTGCGAAACGAAAGCAGTTCGTTGCATACAGCCGCACTATTCCTGCATATCTCCGGCAGGTGAGCGTGATAGCATCTGCGCGGCCGGAAACCACACGACGACGTGTGAACCGTGTCCGGATGTCCTACTGACAACGAAGTCACAAGGAGGCAGGATGAAGGCGTTTCACGGGCGGTTCGCCGCTGCAACTGCCATGCTCGTCGTGTTGAGCATGGGCCTCACAGGATGCGGGGGAGCTGCCGAAGATGGTGCCACCGCAGGTACCGAGACGACCACGGTCAAGATCGGCATCGGTGCTCCGCTGACCGCGGGCTCGGTCGCCCAGGGGCAGGGCATCGAGCGCGGCGTGCGACTCGCACTGAAGAACGCGAGCGAGTCCGCGGAAGCCAAAGAGCTGGGCATCACCTTCGAGGGTGTGGCCGGTGACGATCAGGGCGACCCCAAGACCGGTGTGACCGTGGCCAACCAGTTCGCCAGCGATCCTTCGCTTCTGGGAGTCGTAGGCCACCTGAACTCCGGGGTGACCATCCCCGCGTCCAAGATCTACAACGAGGCGAAGCTCGTGTGCGTGTCGCCCGCAGCGACCAACCCCGCACTGACAACGCAGGGCTTCAACAACATCTTCCGTACCTGCACGATCGACTCGGTCCAGGGTCCCGCCGGTGCCGACGCGATGTTCGGACCGGAAGTGGGTGCACGGACGGCTGTCGTCGTCGACGACTCCACTCCGTATGGCGAGGGCCTGTGCGACGAGTTCGCCAAGCAGTTCGAGTCTCTGGGCGGGACCGTGGCGTTTCGCGAGAAGACCTCTGACAAGGACAGTGATTTCAACGCGCTTGCCGCCAAGATCAAAGCCGAGAACCCCGATGTCGTCTACTACGGCGGCACCTACAACGCTGGCGCGCTGCTGTCCAAGCAGATGAAGGGCGCCGGCGTGAAGGCGGCCATGATGGGTGGCGACGGTCTCTACGACGGCGAGTTCATCAAGCTCGCTGGAGAGGGCGCCGAGGGCAACATGTGCACCTCTGTCGGACTGCCTCTCGACAAGCTTCCCAACGGCCAGCAGTTCGCAGCGGACTTCAAGGCCGAGTACCCCGCCGAGGAGATCGCCGCCTACGACGCGTACTCCTACGATGCGGCTGACGCCATCGCGCGAGCGGTCCTTCTGGTCGCCAAGGAGCAGGGTGTCGCGAACCTGGGCTCCCCGGCCGGTCGCGACGCGATCATCGCGGCGGTCGCCGTGAGCGACTTCCAGGGTGTCACCGGTCAGGTGAAGTTCGACCAGAACGGCGACACGCTCAACAAGGCCATCACCGTCTACCGCGTCGAGGGCGGCGAGTGGCTCCCGTTCATCGTGCCCGAGCTCTAGGCTCGAGACCAACACCGTAGACCCGCAATACCGGCACGTTCAGCTGCGCCCCTTCGCACGCCGCGAGGGGGCGCAGCTGTCTTCTCGGCGGTGATGAAGGAAGGCCGCGACCTTGGGGGCGCTCGTCAGGAGATACGGTCGAGGGCAGCGAGCGAGCGTGCGCGCGCATCTGCCGCACGAGCGGCGGCGTCGTGATCGGTGGCCAGCAGTGACCCGTCCCAGACACGCCAGGTGCCCGCGCTCATCACGGCCCTGACACTCTGCCGCCCGGCCGAGCGGATCAGGCCGCCTTCAGGGTCTTCGCCCACGTCTGCGGTGAACACCACGAGATCGGCAAGCATCCCCGGTGACAGGGTGCCGAAGCGGTCATCGACCCCTATCGCGCGTGCGCCACCCAGCGTCGCCATCTCGATCAGGCGGCTTGGCTCCAGCCGGGGATGGGCTGCGGCGATGGCCCGAATCTCCTCCATGAGGTCGAGGTCGTGGTTGCTTGCCGAGGAGTCGGTCCCCACACCCACGGTGACACCGGCCTCCAGGAAGCGCGTCACGTCGGGAGCGGGGTTGTGCAGGTAGCGGTTCGAACGGGGGCAGCTCACAACACCGCGGACCTGCTTCGCCAGCACGGCGATATCGCCCTGGGTCGCATGGCACAGATGGACCGCCGTGGCACCCTCAAGCACCCCAAGGTCGTTCAGGTACTCGACGGTCGTGGTACCGGGCGCAGTGAACCCGTGTGCGGTGCGGCTCGCGACATCGGCCAAGGGACCACCCCCGTGGGAGATGAGGTCGACCTCGGCGGACGACTCGGCGACATGGATGGCGTTGGGCACACCAAGGCTCTGCGCCTTGTCGTGCACGGCCCTGAGCAGACTTGGGCCGGCGGTGTAGGGCGAGTGCGGCGACAGGCCGCACACGACGCGTTCGCCGTATGCGCCCGCATCGTCGGGGTAGCGTAGGTAGGCGAGGCGTTCGTCGACCTGCTCGGCATCGATGCCCAGCAGCTCCCAGTAGTAGACGCCTCCCAGTCCCGCAGCGCTCGCTCGCGCGACCTCGGCAGCACCGTACGCGATGTCTCCAACCACTGTCACTCCGCACGACAGGCACTCCTCGGCACCTACGATTCCCGAGGCTTCGTGATCGGCGATCTCCCACGGCTTGAGCGCGGCGACAAGCCGAGGAAGCCACTGTGCGAACGGTTGGGACGCAACGACCCCATGCAGCGCGCTCAGAGTGAGGTGGGTGTGCGCGTTGACGAGCCCCGGGCAGATCACGCTGTGTGAGAAGTGCATGACCTCGGCACTGGGGTAGCGCCGGATGAAGTCGTGTACGTGTCCGATCTCGACGATGCGGTCGTCTTCGATCAGAACCGCGCCCAGCTTGAGCGGGGGCTGACCCACAGGGACCACCCATGGCGCGGTGACAAGCAGGGTGCTCATCGCTGATGGCCCTCGCGTACATCGGGGATCGACAGCAGGCTGGGCTTTCGGAACTCGCTGCAACCGCAGCCGGAGTCGAGGTCGGCGTTGGCCACGGTCTCCAAGACGATCGCAGCGATGGTCGCCGACTCGTCGAAGAACACCGCCTTGAGCTCGTCGTGCTCCCATTCGCGAACGACGCCCTCGCCGTAGTTCACCACGATGTAGATTCCCGCGAAGCACGCACCGATGTCGCGAGCGAGGAAGACCTCGGGTGCGAGAGACTGGCCGATGACGTCCCCGCCCAGCCGCTTCATGTAGTCGACCTCGGCGACGGACTCGAATCGCGGGCCATCGGTCACGAGGTAGCTACCCCGTTTGAAGACGCGCGAGAACTCCGCCGACGCGCCGGCGTAGAGGTGATCTGCCAGGTCAGGGCAGATGGGTTGGCGCATGATGAGCAGGTGATCGCCGCGCACGTAGATGTCCTGCTTCATGGTGAGATCGATGAAGTCGTTGGGGATCACGATGTCGCGAGGGTCGAGCAGGTGGTTGAGTGACCCCACGCCCCCGTCCGCCACAACCTTCTTCACGCCGGCTTCGTGGAACACCCAGAAGGTCTGCAGTGAGGCATCCGCTCGCTTCACACCGCGCCGCCAACCGTGCATCTTCACGGCGAGGGCTTCTCGGCGACCGTGGGGGCCCTCGACGCTGAAGTGCGTGAAGGCGGGGGAGCGTCCGAACGGGGTGTCGAAGACGAGATCGTCGGCGAGCACCGTCACCCGCTCGTCACCCAGCGCGGCGGGGAAGTCGAACGAGAGCGAACCGGAGCCGCCGCAGATACCGAACTGGGCGCTTGGCACGAGCTGATCGGACATGGAATCCTCCTTTCTCACCAGAGTATCCCAGCGGCTTCGGGGTTGCCATCGCCGCGAGGCGGGTACAACCACCGCATGCGACGGAAGGCGGAGCGACGTTGGCAGGCGACATCCCCTCTGCGTGCCCGGGCAGGGACGGGCGCAACCTCACGATCTCTGAGACCGCGTGCCCACACTGCGGCTACCCGGTGGAGTTCTTCTCGGACGAGAAGCACCGGAAGTGCCCCAGTTGCTCGAACCGCGTCGAGCGGGTGGTGAGCAGCGACTGCGCGCAGTGGTGCTCGGCGGCATCCGAATGCTCGCTGTTGCACGGGGGAGCATCACCGGGCGAAGACCCTGCCTAGATCAGCTGTCGCCCAGCCGCCGTACGCTCACGGCCGTGACCTTGAGTGACGGGATCTTGGCCGTTGGGTCGAGGTCGGTGCCGGTGATCCGGTTGGCCGGCGCGTCTGCGAAGTGGAACGGCACGAACACCACGCCCGGCTTTGGGCCTCTGCGACTCGGGACGCGCGCCGTGGTCTCGATGCTGCCGTGCCTGCTCGCAAGCTCGATGCGATCGCCGTCGCAGATTCCCAAACGCTTCGCATCGTGGCGGCTGATCTCGGCGTAGCTCGTGGGATTGAGCTCCGAGAGGCCCTCGTTGCGACGCGTCATGGTGTCGGTGTGGAAGTTCCACAGGTGGCGCCCGGTGGTCATGATCAGCGGGCGGTCCGTGTCGGGGCGATCCGGCGCCGGCTCGTGATCGACGACGGCGAACGCGCCCAAGCCTCGGGTGAAGCGCTCGGCGTGCAGGATCGGGGTGCCGTCGTGGTCGTCGTCGGGACATGGCCAGCGCAGCTCGCCGCGCTCATCGATCCTTCGGTAGCTCACTCCGCCATACTGCGGCGTGACCGCCGACATCTCGTCCATGACCTCAGAGACCGAGTCGTACTGGGCGTCCAAACCCAGCCGAGAAGACAGCTCCATGATGATCTCGAGATCGGTGCGCGCGCCTGCAGGCGGCTCGATGACCTTGCGCGAGCGCTTGATGCGGCGGTCCGTGTTGGTGAAGGTGCCATCCTTCTCGAGAAACGATGCCGCCGGCAACACGACGTCGGCAAGCATCGCGGTCTCGGTGAGGAAGATGTCCTGGACCACGAGGAAGTCGAGCGCTTCGAGCGCTTCGAGCACGTGGACCTGGTCGGGATCGGCGATGACCGGGTTCTCACCCATGATGTACATGGCCTTGAGATCACCGGCGATGGCGGCATCGGTCATCTCGACCAACGTGAGTCCCGGTTCGGCCGGTAGCTCAGGCTCGCTCTCCCACAGCTCGCACACCCGCGAGACCGAGTCGTGCGTGAGCGGCTGATAGCCGGGTAGGCAGTTGGGGAGGCACGCGAGGTCGCAGGCTCCCTGCACGTTGTTTTGGCCGCGCAGCGGGTTCACGCCGGTTCCCGGTCTTCCGATGTTGCCGGTGAGCATGGCGAGGTTGGCCACCGCGCGAACCTGTGCGGTTCCTGATGCGTGCTGGGTGACCCCCATCGCGTAGACGATGCTGGCGGCCTTGGCCGCACCGTACGCCCGCGCCACCTCACGGATGTCGTCGACGCTCACCCCGCAGGTGATCGCGGCCTGTTCGATGTCGTAGGTCGCGAGCATCTCACGCAGGGGCTCGAAGCCCTCGGTGCGGTTCGCGATGAACTCCTCGTCAACCAGGCCCTCGTCGAGGATGATGCGCATCATCGCGTTGATGAAGGCGACGTTGGCTCCCGGTTCGATGGCCAGCCACTTCTGTGCGTGGTCGACCAGCCTGATGTGCCGCGGGTCGATCACGTAGATGCGCGTTCCGCGTAGCGCCGCTTTCTTGAGCTCGATGCCGATGATGGGGTGCGCCTCGGTGGTGTTGGAGCCGATCACCAGCACGACCTCGGCTTGGCCCAGATCGTCTATCGAGTTCGTCATCGCCCCGCTACCGAACGCTGCGGCCAGACCGGCCACCGTTGAGCTGTGTCAAAGACGAGCGCAGTGGTCGATGTTGTGTGTCCCCAGCCCAGCGCGCATGAGCTTCTGGAACAGGTAGTTCTCCTCGTTCGTGCACTTGGCCGAGGCGAGGCCCGCGATCGCCGAGCCGCCATGTTCGTCTCGGATCTCGGCCAGTCTCTGCGCGACCAGGTCGAGCGCCTCATCCCACGTCGCCGAGACGAACTCGCCGCCCTTGCGCACGAGTGGCGTTGTCAGCCGGTCTGTGTGCTGCGCAAAACTCCAGCCGTAGCGTCCTTTGGCGCACAGGTTGCCGTAGTTGGGACCCTTCGAGAGGGGTGCGCGAGAACCCACGATCCGCCCGTCTTTCGTGGCGTACTCGATCGTGCAGCCAACTCCGCAGTAGCCGCAGGTCGTCTCGGTCCACGTGAGCTCCCACGGGCGGCCCTTGAAGCGTGCGACCTTGTCGGTGAGGGCACCGGTGGGGCAGGTGGAGACGCACTGGCCGCAGAACTCGCAGCCGGCATCGAGCAGTGATACCGAGAAGGGCGTGTCGGGCAGCGAGTCGAACCCGCGCCCGGTGTGGCCCCACACGTCGCAGCCCTGAACCTCGTGGCAGATGCGTACGCAGCGCCCGCACGAGATGCACTTGGCCGGGTCGCGCGAGATCAGCGGGTTGTCGTCGTCGACGTGCGAGACGTGCTTCGCCCCGGAGTAGCGCGGCGTTTCGATACCTAGCTCATATGCGACGTCTTGCAGTCCGCAGACGCCGTTCGATTCGCAGGTCAGACACTCGACCTTGTGGTCCGAGAGCAGCAGCTCAACAACGCCGCTGCGCAGCTCGTGGAGCCGGTCGCTGCGTGTGGTGACCACCATCCCCGGCGCGACAGCTGTCGTGCATGAAGTTGGGTAGCCGCGCATGCCTTCGATCTCGACGATGCACAAGCGGCAGGCCCCGTAAGGTTCCAGGCGGGGGTCGTGGCACAGCGTGGGGATGTGAATCCCGGCCTCACGGCATGCGTCCAGCACGGTCTGGCCCTCGCGTGCGACGACGGGCGTGCCGTCGATGGAGAGCTCCACCCGGGAAGTGTCGGTGCTTCGCGTCACTTGCTGCAACCCCGGCGCAACACGCGGACCTCGCCCTCGACCAAGATGCAGTCGATGAGCTCTTTGGTGAACCCGGCGATGTCCGATACCGAGACGATCCCCACCGGCTTGCCGTTCTCCACGACCGGTAGCCGGCGCATGCCCAGCTCACGCTGCAGTCTGACGGCTTGGAGAAGCTCCATCTCGGGGTCGAGCGGGACGAAGTCGGTGAACATGACTTCGCGGACGTTGACGGTGCGAGGATCATCGCCATCCGCGACGACCGTGTGCGTGATCTGCCGGTCGGTGGCAAGCCCAAGGACCGCCCCGTCCTCACCGGTGATGATGACGCTGCCCACGCGCTCTTCGCGCATGCGGCACGCGACTTCGGCGACGGTGGCGGTGATCGGCATGGCCACCACGCGCTCGGTCATGATGTCGCGGACCTTCATCGTCTCCTCCTACACCTTGATGATGGCATCGAACGGGCACTTGGTCTGGCAGATGCCACACTTCACGCAGATATCGGCATCGATCACGTGCGGCTCCTTGATGGAGCCGGCGATCGCATTCACGGGGCAGTTCTTCTTGCACACGCCGCAGCCCTTGCAGGCCTCTTCGACCACGACGTAGGTGGAGAGCGCTGAGCACGCGTGGGCTCGGCAACGCTTCTCGGTGATGTGCTCTTCGTACTCCTCGCGGAAGTAGCGCAGGGTGGTGAGCAGCGGGTTGGGCGCGGTTCCGCCCAAAGCGCACAGGCTCGCGCTTCTGACGAGGTCGCCCAGGCGCTCCAGCTCCTCGATGTCTCCGGGCTCGCCGTGGCCTTCGGTGATGCGGGTGAGTATCTCGAGCATCCGCTTGGTGCCCACGCGGCACGGCACGCACTTGCCGCACGACTCGTCTTGCGTGAAGGCGAGGAAGTAGCGGGCGAACTCGACCATGCAGGTGGACTCGTCGACCACGACCAGCCCGCCCGAACCCACCAC
>CAYXQU010000018.1:0-14675 GCA_964467305.1 uncultured Eubacteriales bacterium | reverse complement strand
CCTCCCCAGGGTGCGATGGATAATTGTGGACGAAGGTAACCGCTACCCCCCCCCCACTGTCAATGCCATTGACGGGATGTGATGAGAGTCACTTGGTCGTGCTACCGTTGACCCGTCGCCGTGCCATCACCGCAACCCTCGCTCCCGGCCGACTTCCCGAAAGGAGCCGCCCCATGGACAAGCAGCAGCTCACAGACGAGATCACCGCTGCCCTGCGCGCGCACGACAAACCACGCGTGTCGATCCTTAGGCTGGTCAAGAACGAGGTCGACACCAAGGAGAAGGCCGAGCAGCGCGAGCTCTCCGCCGAGGAAGTCGTGGGCGCACTCAAGAAGGTGCTCAAGCAGACCGGCGAGACCCTCGAAGCCTCCGAGAAGGCCGCCACCAACACCGAGCGCACGGAAGCGCTCCGCGTCCAGGTCGCGATTCTTGAGGGCTACCTGCCCACGCAGATCACCGGCCCCGAGCTCGAAGCGCTTGTCGAGCAGGCCTGCACCGAGGGCGGCTTCACCGAGAAGCGGCAGATGGGCCAGGCTATTGGCGCGGTTGTCGCGGCGACAGGTGGCAACTGCGACAAGGCCGAGGTCGCCAAACTCATGGGTTCTCGGCTGACGTAGGCCGCTGGCTGCGACACGCCCCCAGCCCCGCCGCCATCACCCTGTCAGCTGCGTGCGAAGTCGATCAGCGCAGTGTAGTCCTGCGTCCGGTCTGCCTCACGCAGCGCTGCCAGGTACGCGGCTCGACCGCTCCCAGGCGCGCCCAAGTCGCCGGCGCCCCAGCTGAACGGCGGTCTCCCTAGCAGTGTGGCCAGGATATCCGCCGCCAGCCGGGCATGTCGTCCGTTGCCGTTGGGATACGGGTGTATCGAGACCAAGCGGTGGTGGAACCGGACCGCAAGCTCATCGGGGTCCCATGGCAGCGCCGCCAGGTCGCTGGTCTGAACGGCCACATCTGCCAACAGATCACGCAGCCGTGTGGGGATGTAGGGCCACTCGTCGCCAAGGTTGGTGTTGTGGTGCCGGTACTGGCCCGCCCACGTCCAGACCTCGGCAAACATCCTTCGGTGCAGGTCTCTGAGAGCCTTCTCGGTGAGCAGTGGCCCGAGCGAGCGGGGTCCTCTTCCAGACTCGGCCCAAAGGATCGCCTTGACGATGTTGGCGTGTTCGGCCTGGTTGAGGTCCTGCTGCGTCGCGACCCATGTGGGGATGAGCCCGGCGAGGCCATCATGCTCGAGCGGAGTTGCGCCGTCCGGCTGCTCGAAGGCCTCACTGCTTAGCATGGGTCCGAGCCCTCGGGGGACCACAGCCCTCCCGATTCGATGATCGCCTGCAGCTGGGCATCCACGGCCGTCGCGGACAGGTAGCTGTCCTGATCCTCGAGCGCCATGGTCTGGCGGGTGCGTGCCGTCTGTGCGCGGAGCACTCGCTTCGCCTGCCGCTCGACACAGCCCTGCAGGCTATCGTTGGGGATGAACGCGTAGACCAGCGTGCAGTCCATCGCCTCGGCGGCCCGGCGCAGGCTGGAGAGCCGGATGCCGCCGGTCACCTCGGTCTCCTCCATTGAGCGCACCGACGCCCCGGTCACGCCCATGCGCGCGGCCAGCTGTGCGGCTGTCATGCCCAGCGCGTCTCGGACAGCGCGAATCCAGCCCTTCTGCGGAACTGCGAAGCGCGAAGCGGGACCCAAGGGGGCGAGCCTCGCGTCAAGGACCTCTCGTGCCTGGCGTGCACTCTTCCGAGCAGACATGAGCGACTTCTTTCTCTATTGTGGTGCTCCTAGTAGCGATTATATCCGCTATCAGATGCACGTCAATAGAGACTATAGTCGCTATTCGTCAGGCGAAGATGTCGCGGGCCGTGACCGTGACGACCCCTTCGGGCGCGTGGTGCAGCTCCTCGCGCGCCCCAAGCACCAGCGTGATCGTGTCGTCTGCCCCCGGAACGGCCTGCACCTTCTCGCACAGCTTGTGCGCAAGCCGGGAACCGTCTTCGAGAATGGCCCATTTGGCTTCGCCGGCTACAACCGGCGTTCGCGAACGACCGGCGAGCCCCAGCGCGTCGATCTCCACCGATGCATTCGAGTTCCACCAAGGGCCCACCGCAACAACGTCGTCGCGCAGCTCGCCTTCCGAGACCATCCTCACGATGTGGCGCCGGAACGCCTCTTCCCACACCGGGCCCATGTGTTCGTCAAGGCCCTGCTCGATCAGCCGGGCAACCGGCTTGCCCAGTCCGCGCTCCACTTGCGAGCGATAGCGCTCGACGAACCGCAGCCAGAACAGCAGGAAGTTATCGGTGATCCGGTAGCTCTTGCGCTTCGTGCGTGCGGGGTCCTCGGTCACCGGCGTGACGCTTTCGATGAGCTGCAGCTCGGCGAGGCGCACGAGGGTTCTCGCGGGCTCGACCCCAATCGCGGTCGCGATCTCATGGTGTTTGGTGCGCCCCGCGGCTATCGCGCGCAAAGCCATCCCGGCAAGCCCGGTAAGGTCGCCTTCGGTGGCAAGGAGCAGCTCGCCTTCGCTCAGAAGCGGAGCGGTGGGTGAGCAGAACAGGTCCTCGATGTTCTGCCGGGCGGACTGCTCCTGATCCCACATCGACAGGTACAGCGGCACGCCGCCAAGCATTCCCCACACAAGTGCGCGCTCAGAGGGGGTCAGTTTCCTGAGCATCATCGCGGCCTCATGAGGGCGAAACGGCCTGACGTGCAGCGAAAGGGCGAAACGGCCAAAAAGCGCGGACCGCTCCTCCTGAATCGCCTTCATGGTTCGAACCGCCGAGCCGCACAGCAGCACCCGCAGCGAGCTGGTCGATGCACGGTCCCCAAAGGCCCGCAGTATCCCCTCGAGCTCAGGTTTGGTTGCGGTGAGCTCCGGGAACTCGTCCAAGATCAGCAGCAGGGGCTCGTCGCCGGCTCGGTCAGAGAGCCAGTCCAGCGCATCGTCCCAGTTGACGAACGGTCGCTGGGCGAGATCGCGCGCGCCACCCAGCTTGGCAGCGGCTACAGACTCGGAGAGCACCCTCAGCTCATCTGACAGCGGTCGCCCGGCACCCGTGTGAAACACCGCGCGCTTGTCGTGTGCGAAGCGCTGGAGCAGCATCGTCTTGCCAATGCGGCGTCTACCCCAGACCATGGCCAGCCGGCCCTCGTCACCTGCCCACCAGGTCTCGAGCGCTCGCAGTTCATCGGTGCGGTTGACGAATCTCTTCATGCGTATGACTGTAACTCACATCGTATGTAACTTACAAGCCATGTTACTTACATCGCATGCTAGTTTCGTTTGGCGCGACCCTACTCGCCCATCCACCGCTTATGGAAGAAGCGTATGAACGCTTGGTCGCCCAGCCAGCGCCGTGCGGAAACGATGGGCTTCGCGTACGCCGCCACCGGATAACGCAGCCGGTCGCTGTCGTCGTTGATGGCGCGCCAGATCTCCTCGGCGGAGTTCGTGGGAGTGGTGCGATCGGTGATCGAGCCTTCGAACGCGCGCATCGACTTCACGTAGGGCCGGTACACCGGACCGCCGGGCAGCCCCTCGTCGCTGTCGGGAAGCACCTTGCCCCAGATCGCGGTCTCCACGAAGCCGGGCTCGATCGCCTTCACGCGGATCCCAAATGGCTTCAGCTCGTGCCACAGCCCTTCCGAGATACCCTCGAGCGCCCACTTGGTCGAGTTGTAGCCGGCGAAGAACGGGAACACGATGCGCCCGCCCAGCGAGGTGACGTTGGCGATCACGCCGCTGCCTCGCTCGCGCATCGCCGGGATGAGCGCTTGGGCGAGCTCGAGCTGTCCGAACACATTGACCTGGTAGAGCGCGGCGATCTCTTCGGGCGTCATCTCCTCGAGCGGCCCAAACTGCAGCGCGCCGGCGTTGTTGAGCAGCACATCGGGACAGCCGTGCGCCTCGATCACACGCGCGCCCAGTGCCGCCGCCGACCCGCGCACCGACAGATCGAGCGCTTCGAGCACCACGCCTTCGGGATACGCCCCTGCCGCCACCTTCGACGGGTCGCGCACGGTGCCAATCACGCGCCAGTCCTCGCTCGCGAACCTGTCGACGCAAGCGCGCCCGATGCCGGTGGAGACGCCTGTGATGAGTATGGAGCGCATAGCGCGACGCAGCCTTTCCGCGGAAATCGCATCTGCGCGGTCGCGCAGGTTGGGAATAGTCGTAAGGACACTCAGTTCATATCCAATCGCGGTGCCGTTCTGGCGACCGCGCACCCACCAAGGAGCCCACGTGCGTATCGCCGTCATCGGTTCAGGAATCGCAGGCATCGCGTCAGCGTGGCTGCTGTCGCGCACGCACCACGTCGACCTCTACGAGGCCGAGCCCACGCTTGGCGGCCATACGCGCACGCTCGATCTCACCGCTGGCGGCCATACCTTCCCCGCCGACACCGGCTTCATGGTCTTCAACCGCCGCACCTATCCCAACCTCACGCGCTTCTTCGACCACTTGGGAGTGGTCGCGCACGACGCGGATATGTCGTTCTCGGTACGCGTCGAAGACGAGGACATCGAGTGGTCCGGCGACAGCCTCAACAGCGTCTTCGCGCAGCGCAAGAACATCGTGAACCCCAAGTTCCTGCGCATGCTCACCGACGTCCTGCGCTTCAGCCGCGACGCCGACCGCCTGCTCGCAGACCCCGAGACCGCGAACCTCACGCTGGGCCAGCTGCTCGAACGCGAGGGCTACTCGGCGGGGTTCACCGACTGGTACCTCATCCCCATGGGCGACGCGATCTGGTCCACACCTCCCGGCGACATGCTCGACTACCCCGCGCTCACCTTCCTGCGCTTCTGCGACAACCACGGCCTGCTGCACATCCTGGGCAAGCCACAGTGGCTCTCGGTCGACGGCGGCGCCCGCACCTACATCGAGCTGGCATCGAAGGTCTTCTCCGGCGAGGTCTTCACAAGCGAACCCGCCGAGAAGATCGAGCGCACCGCCACCGGTGTCCGCGTCACCACGCCCGTACGCACCGAGGACTACGACGTCGCGATCCTGGCGACCCACCCGCCCGAGACGCGTGCGATGCTGGGCGACGCGATGTCGGCCGATGAGCGCGAGATCCTGGGCGCGTTCAACTTCTGGCCCAATGACGTGGTGCTCCACACCGACACCTCGTTCCTTCCGCGCAGCGAGCGCGCGTGGGCCTCGTGGAACTGGTTCGCCGAGACCGGCGATATCCGCAAGGCGATGCTCACCCTGACCTACCAGCTCAACACGTTGCAGCACCTGCCGGACGGTGCGCCAGTGGTCATGGAGACGCTCAACCGTCACCGCGACGTGGCGCCCGGCAAGCTGCTGACGCAGCTCACCTTCGACCACCCCATGTACTCAGCGGAGGCGATCGCTGCCCAGAAGCGACTGCCGACCATCCAAGGCGTCGACCGGCTCTACTACGCCGGTGCATGGACTCGTTACGGCTTCCACGAGGATGGCATCCTGAGCGCGGTGCGCGTGGCCGAGCAGCTGGGCGCGACGCTGCCGTGGGGCGACCAGCTCGACGCGTCACGCACGCTCGTGCAACCCGGCGCCCCGATCCCGCTCATGGGTCAGACCCGCGCACTCCTGCCCACCGAGCAACCCCTGCTCGCACCCGCAGCCGCGGCTGCGGGTTCCACGGACGGCGCTTCGTGAACAGCAGGCTCTACAGCGGAACGGTGTCGCACGCCCGAACCCGCCCGGTGAAGAACCGCTTCACCTATGGCCTCTACTATCTCTATGTCGACTTGGCTGAACTCGACGAGCTGGACACCTCCCTCAAGCGCTTCGGCCACAACCGGCGTGCGCTCGTCTCGGTCTGGGACGAGGACCATGGGCCCCGCGACGGCTCGGAACTGCGACCCTGGATCGACAGCGTACTCGCCCGGGCTGACATCGATCTCGAGGGCGGGCGGGTGTGTCTGCTCACCTTCCCGCGCGTGATGGGCTTCAAGTTCTACCCCGTGTCGTTCTGGTACTGCTTCCACGCCGACGGAACCCCGCGAGCCGTACTGGCCGAGGTGCAGAACACCTACCGAGACCACCACAACTACCTGCTCCACAACAACGGCGAACCCTTTGACTGGAAGGATCGCCCGGAGCACGCGAAGGCGTTCTTCGTCTCGCCGTTCATCCAGCTCGACGACGCTCGCTACCAGTTCAGCTTCTCGGAGCCGTCCACGGATCTCACCGCGGCGATCTATGACTTCGTTGAGGGCCCGTTGCTGCTCACCGCGGCGATCTCGCTACAGGCGCAGCCTCTCGATGACCGCTCGCTGCTACGCGCCGTCGCCCGCATGGGTCCGATGTCACTGCGGGCGCTGATACTCATTCACTGGCAGGCACTGCGTTTGCTACTCAAAGGCATCCGTTTCCACCCGCACACGCCGCCGCCCGATGAGGAGCTGTCTCTGTGAGCACCACGGTATGGGAACACCTGCTTTCGATCGCGATGAATCGCGGACTGCGCCGCGGCTCGCTGACGCTCGTGGGGCGCGATGGATCTTCTCGGCGATACGAGGGCGCGGAGCCGGGGCCAGAGGCTGTCGTCGTGCTGGCGGAACCGCTCGCCGCTCGCAAAGCGGTGACCAGCGGGTCGCTGGGGCTGGCCGAGGGCTACATGGCCGGCGCATGGGACACTCCCGACCTCGACGCCGTGCTCGCCCTAGGCGTGGCCAACATCGACCCGGAGCCCAGCAAGACCACATGGGCGTCACCGTTCACCAAGGCGTACCACGCGCTTCAGGACAACGACATCACCGGCAGCCGCCGCAACATCACCTACCACTACGATCTGGGCAACGACTTCTACCGCCTGTGGCTCGACGAGACGATGGCGTACTCCTCGGCGCTCGACTTCACCGGCGAGGGCGACATAAGCGCGGCGCAGGTGCGCAAGTGGGATCGCATGCTGGAGCTGCTGCAACTCGAATCGAGCGATCACCTGCTCGAGATCGGCTTCGGGTGGGGCGGCTTCGCGGTGCACGCGGCCAAGCAATCGGGCTGCAAGGTGACGGGTGTGACGCTTTCCGACGAGCAGCACGCGTGGGCGACCGATCTGGTGGAGCGTGAAGGACTCGAGGGCCGGGTCGAGCTGCGGTTGCAGGACTACCGGCACGTTCCCGAGCAGTTCTCGGCGATCGCATCGATTGAGATGTTCGAGGCCGTTGGCGAGAAGTGGTGGCCTACGTTCTTCTCTCGGATTCAGGAGATGCTGGCACCGGGCGGGCGAGCCGCTCTGCAGACGATCACCATCGAGGAACCGCGCTTCGAGGACTACAAGCGCAACCCTGATTTCATCCAGCGGCATGTATTCCCGGGCGGCATGCTGCCCAGCCCCGAGCGGTTCGGTGTGCATGCACACGCTGTGGGACTCGACGTGGACGAACCTCACTTCTTCGGCCACTGCTACGCCAACACGCTCGCCGAGTGGCGTACCCGTTTCGAGACAGCGCTGCCCGAGGTGCGCGATCTGGGCTTCGATGATCGCTTCATCCGTATGTGGCGCTACTACCTGTCGTACTGCAAGGCGGGGTTCGAAGCCGGCACCATCGACGTCATGCAGATACGCCTGGGAGCGCGGTAGGCTGGCTTTTTCGGGCGCTGGCACGCATACTGCTTCAAGCTGACGGCCCGCAGACCGCTGCGAGCTGCCAAACCAAGACTCGGTTGTCCTTCGCGCATGCTCTCGGAAATGTGCCATGTCGGATCGACTGCGTCTGCCACGCAGTGCGACCCATGACGAGGCGCACGAGAACAGGAGCGACAGAACTTGAGTTTCGACAATCTAGGCTTGGACCGCCGCATGCTCGACGCGGTGGGTCGACTGGGCTATGCCGAGCCCACCCCCATCCAGCGTGATGCCATCCCGCTTGCCCTTGAGGGCCGCGATGTCGTGGGCTGTGCCCAGACCGGGACCGGTAAGACCGCTGCGTTCATCCTGCCCACCCTGCAGCGCATCCCCGCCAAGCCCGGCGGCATCCGTGCCCTCGTGATCACCCCCACCCGCGAACTCGCCGGCCAGATCGAGCAGTTCGCGACCCAGATCGGCAAGACCACCCGCCATCGCGTCGCCGTCGCGTACGGCGGTGTTGGCTACGAGCCGCAGCGCAAGGCCCTCAGGCGCGGCGTCGACGTTCTCGTCGCCTGCCCCGGTCGGCTGCTCGACCTCGTAGGCGCTGGCCACTGCGACTTGAGCCACGTCGAGGTGCTCGTGCTCGACGAGGCCGACCGCATGCTCGACATGGGCTTCTGGCCCGATGTCCGCCGCATCCTGTCGCACCTGCCCAAGGAGCGCCAGAACCTGCTCTTCTCGGCGACGATGTCTCCTGAGGTCCTCAAGGTCATTGGTGACACTCTCACAGACCCCGCCCACGTCGAAGTCTCACCCAACACCAAGCCGGTCGACGCGATCGCGCAGTCGGTCTTCCCGGTGGGCGGCAAGGACAAGACGAACCTGCTGCTGCACCTGATCGACCAGCACAATCTCGACCGCATCCTCGTTTTCACGCGCACCAAGCACCGAGCAGACCGCGTCGCCCGTGTGCTCGATCGTGCCGGCGTGCGCGGTGCCGCGATCCATGGCAACCGCTCGCAGGCGCAGCGCCAGAAGGCGCTCGATGCGTTCCGTCGCGGTCACGTGAAGGTGCTCGTTGCCACCGACGTGGTCTCACGCGGCATCGACATCGACGACATCACCCACGTGGTGAACTTCGACCTGCCTAACACCCCCGAAGACTACGTCCACCGCATAGGCCGTACGGCCCGCGCAGGACGCACGGGTATCGCATTTTCGCTGCTCGCTCCCGAGGAGCACACGAACCTGCGCGACATTGAGCGCAAGATCGGCGCGGTGCTGACGTGTGAGGACGCCGAGGGCTTCCGCTACGACGATGCCCGCGTGGTTCCCAACCCGGAGCGCGAAGCGGTTCCCGCCAAGCAGCAGCGTAAGCCTGCCGGCAGCGGCCGCAAGGGCCGAGTGGGTGGAGCTGCGAGGCGCAACAGGCGCTCCGGCGGGTCGAACAACTCCGGTACCCGCAACTGATTCGAGGTTCCGTCAGTCCAGGGCGAACGTGAAGCCCTGCTGCCGGAACACCTCGAGGCAGGCAGCTGCAACGTCCGCGTCGTAGAGCCGCCCGGCACCGTTCTCTATCTCGGCGAGCGCAGCATCCTGCCCTAGCCCGGGGCGGTACGGCCTGTGCAGGATCATGGCCTCGACCACATCGGCGACCATGAGAACCCGTGCTGCCGGCAGAAGCGCCTCGGCTGTCAGCCCGCGCGGGTACCCCGATCCGTCGCAGCGCTCGTGATGCTGAAGAACGATCTCCGCAATGGGGCCCTCAAGGCGGGCCGAGGTGATTATCTTGTGCCCCGCCTCCGAGTGGCCCTTGATGATGTCGAACTCGATGTCTGACAGCCTGCCCGGTTTGGTCAGGATCTCGGCGGGTACGCCCATCTTGCCCACGTCGTGGACAAGCGATGCGATGCGTATCTCGTCGATCTCCTGCGCAGACATCCCCATGGTCTGCGCGAGTCGCACAGCGAGCTCTGCGACTCGACGCTGGTGGCCCGCCGTGTAGGGGTCGCGCGTCTCGGTCACCTGGCTCACGATCTCGACCACCGACGAGAGCGCGTTTCGCAGGCTCCGGATCCCGCGCTCCTGCTCGAGCGCCAGCTCCTGTTTCGCCCGCATGATCTCGGTGATGAAGCGTGCCTGCTGCACGTTCTGATAGGCGATGACCGAAAGCTTGCTGGCGATCAGGTACATCGACTGGGCGATTCGCTCGAACTGGTCGACCGTCATGACAGGGACTTCGGCGAGCGCGGAACGGTAGTCCTCTGGATCCGCTCCGATCTCATCTGCATAGCGGAGCATCCGCTCGGCGTCGCAGTCCGCGTCGAGCACCTGTCCGATGAGCCAGTTCGCCACGTGCTCGCCGCCCGCCATGATCGCGGTTCCAGCGTCCCACAGGCCACCGCTCAAACATGCCTGAACCACCGGACCCTGCTGAGAGGGGCGCCCGATCTCCGCATCGGACCTGCAGCAGTTCGCATATCCCTTGTCGGTCTTGCGGATGACCTCGCTACAAAGGCGACGGAAGTTGCTGGGCCGCGTGATGGGCGAACCATCGGGCGCGGTGATGACAGAAGCGACACCGGTTGCAGCCGCGAACGCATCTTGTACCGCCTGGATCTCCTCGACGTCGAACAGGTCGTGGAACGTCAGCCCGCCAGCAGCATCGGGCGGCTGGGTCAACGCGACCAGCCTCTGCTGCAAGGCTTCGTCGAGCCGCTTGCGCTCGGTGATGTCCTCACAGGCCCCCACGATCCTGCAGACAGACGCGTTCCCGTTGACCCTCTGCCCGCTCGCCGTTGAGCGCAACCAGCGCACGGCACCGTCCGGCCTCACTATCCTGAACTCGACTGCCGCCGTCTGGCCGGGCTCGAGATTGGTGATCCCGGATTCGAAAAGGGCCTCGTCTTCGGGAAGCACTATGAAACGCCAGCAAGAACGCTCCTTGATCTCGCCGAAGGTGTAGCCGGTGACCTCCTCGACCGCGCCCGCCATCCATTCGACCCGATGCGCGCCGCCCGGCTCGCCTTCGCACGAGTACACGAAGCTCGTCACGGCCTCGGAGATCGCACGGTACCGCTCCTCGCTCTGAATCAACGCATCTTGAGCCTGCTTGCGCTCGGTGATGTCACGCGTGACCGACAGGACGCACGGCTCACCGTCGAGCTCGACGAGATGGGCAGACATCAGCCCTGTGATTTCGCGGCCGTCTTTGCACACGAACCAGGCCTCAAGGTTGTGGACCGCTCCGTACGCCGTGAGCCCCTCGACCAGCTTCTCGCGATCCGCTGGATCTGCCCAGATTCCAAGATCGAGTGAGCTCTTCCCCGCTACATCATCGGTGGTGTATCCGGTGATGGCGGTGAAGCCCTCGTTGATCTCAAGGTAGCGCCCGTCAGAGAGTCGGTTCATGTTCACAGCATCGGGAGACGCGTGAAACGCTGTGGCGAACCTCGCCTCGGACATGGCAAGCTCGTGCTGGGCCCGCCTGCTCTCGGTCACGTCGTACATCGACACCAGAATGCCGGCCGGCTCGTCCCCGGGAACGGCCGCGCTGATAAGCATGATCTTGTCGGTACCGTCCGAGCACCTCACGTGTACCTCGGTGGGGGTGAACACCTCCCCTGTCCGAGCGACCCTCTCGAACTCCGCTTGCCACGCCCCCATCACGGTCGCTCGGTACTCAGGATCGGGGTAGGCGCGCTCCCACCATTCGGTGAGCGCGGGTATCTCCTCGATCGTGTAGCCAAGCACCCGGCTGAGTGCAGTGTTCACGAAGGTGATGCGCTGCTGCTCGTCGACCAGAACCATGGGCACGGGCGAAGCGCTGAGTGCGGCTCGGAACCGCTCCTCGCTGGCCGCAAGCGCCTTCTCGGCACGCCGGCGCTCGGTGACATCGAATCCCACCGCCACGACCTGACCGGGCTCAGGAGAGTAGGCGAGCACTTGCAGGTGGCGGCCGCCCAGATGCTCGGAGTAGCCTTCGATCTGGGCAGGGGCGCCCGTCGTCGCCACCACGCTGAAGCTGTCGGTCCAGTTATCGCCGAAGTCCGGCAGCACCTCGGATGCACGATGTCCGATGATGTCCTTGTTCCCCATGCCGACCATCGCCTCGAAGGCGGGGTTGGCCTCAAGGAAGCGATAGTCCTTCGGGCGACCATCCACGCCATAGATCACTTCGAGTCGCACGATCGCCTCGGTCACGTTGCGCGCGATGAACTCGTTGCCTGAGACGCTGGAGGCAAGCTCACGCCCTGCGCGAATCGCCGAGAGCGCCGAGAAACACTGAGGCATGAAAGACTCGATGGCGTGTGCCGGCATGACCGCGCCTGGTTCTCGGGTAAGGATCTGGGCATTGCCCAAGACGCTCTCGCGATCTGCGATGCCGATGATGAACGCATCGTACAGGCCGAACATGGCCGCGCATGCCTTCGCTACGCGGCGAGGCACCGCGGCCGAAGCGAGTGCGACGAACCCTCCGGGGACCTGCCACAGTCTGCCGCGCAGCAGCGGTTCCCTGAACTCCGGGACGATCACCTCGTGCAACCCCACGACATCGAACCCAAGGAGCCGTTGCGCGGTCGGGAGGACCCCTTCATCAAGCCCGGCGACACTGCGGACGATCAGCTGCTCGTGATCGGCGGAGAGCTCGTTGATGATGATGAAAGCGCCGGGGCACAGTCGTGCCAGAAAGGAGCTGATCTCGTCGAAGACGGCCTGCTCGGTACGGCAGCCCAGCAGGGCCATCGCGGCGTCGGCAAGCAGCTCGCTTTCCATACTTTTCACGTCCGTGCCCACCCCGCACGGGCGCGCTTGAGAATCGACCTTGTGGTCGCCGATGGTACGCACCCCCCTTGGTCCCGCACGCCCCCACGTGGAAACACACCCTCAGAGTACGGCAGGTGGTGGATTTCTCCAAGAAACGCAATAAGCGCCCCAGCGGCTACTCGGCATCGCTGGGGCGCCTATTCGCGTTGGATGGTGGGCCCGAGTGGATTCGAACCACTGACCTCACGGTTATCAGCCGTGCGCTCTAACCAACTGAGCTACGGGCCCTCGCTGTTGGACAGCCCGCATACCTTATACTAGCCGCCCGAGGTGGGTCAAGAACAGGGCTGTGGTCGGATTCGTGCGAGATTCTTCGCGACTCAGCGGACTCCCGGAATCACTGTGACATCGACGCTCCTTGTACGTGGGCCGTCGAATTCGCACAGGTAGATGCCCTGCCACGTTCCCAGTACAAGCCGCCCGCCGGCAAGCGGCACGACCACGCTGGGCCCCACAAGCGAGCTCTTAAGGTGGCCGTCGCTGTTGCCCTCGCAGTGATGCCATCCCGCATCGCGCGGGGCGATCCTGCGAAGCCCATTGGTGAGGTCCTCGCACACGTCGGGATCGGCGTTCTCGTTGATGGTGATACCGGCGGTGGTGTGTGAGACGAAGACCAGCACGGCTCCGTCGTCAACGCCGCTGCCTGCTACCTGCTCAACAACCCTTGCTGTTATGTCGATGAACTCCTCGCGGGAGTTCGTGCGCACCTCGAAACGCATGGTCTCTCCCTCAGTTGGACCGCCCGGCTGCCGGCACCCGGCACGTGGGCGTGGGTACACACATACTGTACGCTGGTCGCTTCAATCGATGGAGGTGAGAGCGTGGAACAGGTACGGATAGCGAGCCTCGCGCTCGACCCTCGGACCAACCAGCCGGTCGTCTTGCTCAAGCCGCTTGAGGAGGAACCGGGGCAAGGAAGGCTGCTGCCCATCTGGATCGGGCACCCTGAGGCCACGGCCATCCTGCTCGCGCTCGAAGGGGTCGAGACGCCGCGCCCGATGACACACGACCTCATGCTGTCGCTCGTGGGAACACTCGAGGCGCTCATCGAACGTGTGGAGATCACGCGCGTCGACGAGGGCACGTTCTACGCCGCCATCATCTTGCGGGGAGAAGAGCGCACTCGAGTCGTCGACGCGCGGCCCAGCGATTCGATCGCGCTCGCCATTCGGGCAGGGGCGCCCATCTTCGTGGCCGATGAGGTCCTCGATTCCGCCGCGGTCGCCGACGAATCGATCGAGGCTGTCGACGAAGAAGCCGAGCTTGAGGCGTTCCGCGACTTCCTTGACCACGTGGATCCGGCCGACTTCAGTTCCTAAGGCCTGGTCGCGCAGCCGGCTGTCACTCGTAGCGCAGAGCCTCGATTGGGTCGAGGCGCGACGCCTTCCAAGCCGGATAGACACCGAAGAAGATGCCCACCGCGGCGCTGAAGAAGAACGCCAGCGCGACCGCCCATGGGGTGACCTCGGTAGGAACGAACCGCGTCAGAGCGGCCGAACCGGCCCACCCCATTACGATCCCGATCACGCCACCGGCGACAGACAGCAGCACCGCCTCTATGACGAACTGGCTCATGATGTCGTAGGTGCGTGCGCCCACGGCCTTACGGATGCCTATCTCGCGGGTTCTCTCTGAGACGCTGACCAGCATGATGTTCATGATGCCGATGCCGCCCACCAGCAGCGAGATGCCGGCGATACCCGCCAGCATGACCGTGAGCGTTCCCAGCAGCGACGACAGGATCCCCAGCGTCTGTTCCTGGGTGAACACGGTGAACTCGTCGCCAAAGGCCGGGCGGAACACCTGTTGGGTCTGCGCCTTCACCAGATCGATGCGATCCGGGTCTTTGGCCTTGATGATGATCGAAGAGAGGTCCCGGCTGTTGAGAAGTCGCTGCGCGGTGGTCGTGGGCATGTAGACCTGGTTGTCCTGATCGCCGGAAAGCGTCCCGCCCTGCTCGGCAAGTTGGCCGATCACGGTGAACCGCTCGCCGTTGACCGTGAGCTCGCGGCCCACCGGATTCTGGCCCGGGAACAGCTCGCGAGCGGGGGTCGCGCCCAGCATCATCACGCGGGCACCGGTCGCGTACTCGCTGCGAGTGTAGTGGCGTCCTTGCACGTACGTCGCGTTGAATACCTGGTCTCCCTCTTGATTGGCGGCTGCGATCGTCGTGCGCAGCGTCCGATTGCCCGCCTTGAGGACCGCCGGTCCTTGCACCACGGGCACCACGATCGCACCGTCACCAAGCCTGCGCTGGAGCAGCGTTGCATCGTCCATGGAGAAGCG
>CAYXQU010000017.1:6394-14933 GCA_964467305.1 uncultured Eubacteriales bacterium | reverse complement strand
GCCTGGGCGGTGCTTGAAGCCGATGGCAAGGTTCTCGAAATCGATGAACACCGCGAGTGAATGTGCCTGATCGGCCATGTGGATCCCCTTCGAGGTCTTGGCGCGACCGGCGCGTGCCGGGCCGCCACTGTTCACATCGTAACGCACACCGCGAGCCTCGGGTGCCTACGGGTATCTAGGGTGTGCAGGCAAGCTCGGCATCGCCGTTCCCCGACCCGCCACGGAAGGACGTTCACCATGAGTGCCCACGAGACACCCACCGATCGCCCTGTCCTGACGATGTACTGCCGCACATGGTGCGGTGACTGTGCTCGCGCCCGACGGTGGCTCGATGATCACGGCATCGACTACGTCGAGGTCGACGTCGAAGCCGATGATGATGCCCGTGACCGTGCCGCGGGGCTCAACGATGGGCGCTTGCACACCCCTACGTTCACCTTGGGCGATGGCGTGTGCGTGGATTTCCGTCCAGAGAGACTCAAAGACCTGCTCGGTCTGTGAGCCGAGCGCGGCCAAGGGAACTCAGCCACGCCTTGGCCGGCTGGAGGACTCAGTCCTGCGACGTATCACGGGTGCCCGGCGTGAGCCCTTCGAAGGGACGCGTGAACCCGTGGCGCACCCCGTTGAGCAAACCGAATCCAGCACCAAGGCTTATCGCGATGAGCAGGCTGTCCGACCTGAAGAACGCCACCGTCAGAACCGCCACGGTGCCCACGACGATGCCCACGAACACCGCCTTGTAGGTGGCTGCCCGGCCTCGGATGCGAGTGCCAAGGAAGTAGCCCAGCACCGCCGCACCGATCGCCACGCCCACGCCGATGATTATCTGTGTCGTCATCTCGCCGTCCTCACATCCACCCCGCCGAGAACCCCGGCATCCTGCCGCTCTGGCGCCCCCGCGTACAGCAGCCAGATCGCCTGCGTGCCCAACTCGCTGCCTCCCCCTTCGGAAAGCGCCTCGTAGAGCCGCCGCGCGAGCTCTGTTCCGGGCAACGAGACCCGCATCGAGTCCGCTGCGGCGAGCGCGATCCTGAGGTCCTTGACGAAGTGCTTGACGTAGAAACCGGGGGCGAAGTCACCTTTGAGGACACGCGGGCCGTAGTTTGTGAGCGTCCACGTCTGAGCGCTGCCACCTGAGAGCGTCTCGAGGACGCGTGCGCGGTCCAGACCGGCGCCCACCGCATAGGCCAGACACTCGGCAAGCCCCAGCATCGACGCGGCGATGGCGATCTGGTTGGCCATCTTGCAGTGCTGCCCGCTCCCGGCAGGGCCATGCAGGGTGATCATCGAACCCAGCACCTCAAGCACGGGTCTGACCTGATCAAGCGCAGCCGACTCACCGCCCACCATGATCGTGAGAGTGGCGTTTCGCGCCCCTACGTCTCCACCAGAGACCGGTGCGTCAAGCGCATGGAGCCCCGCATCTGATGCCTGAGCAGCGATGCGCCGGGCAAGGTCCGGAGAAGAGGTGGTCATGTCGATGAGCACGGCACCGGGTTCGGCGTTGGTGATGATGCCTTGCGGGCCGTCGTAGGCGGCCTCGACGTCGGCCGGGTAGCCGACCATCGTGATGACGGCATCGGCGCCGCGTGCGGTGTCGCCGGGCGTCTCGCACCAGATCGCACCTCGTGCCACCAAAGCGTCGGCCTTGGTCTTGGTGCGGTTGTGGACCCTCAGAGCGTAACCTGCTTCGAGGAGATGTCCCGCCATCGCGGATCCCATGACTCCGGTGCCCACGAAGCCGATCGTCGTTGAAGCTGGATCCATACCCTGCCCTCGCCCTCCATCGCATCTGAGACTACGGCCACCCGGATGCCCGAGTGACACTGGTCAAGATAGCGCAACGCAGCGCCCTCGCCCCTCAGCGCGATGGTGCCGCCATCTGACTTCTCGTGTATGCCACACGGAACCCCAGCCGCTCCATGTTGCGCTGCGAACCACCACCCGGATCCGCCTCACTCACGGCCAAGACGGCGCCGGACTCGGCCGCCACCTGAAGCCGCTTGCACTGCAGCGTCCACTGGACTCCGCGCCGGCGGAACTGCGGCAACGTCGCATCCCCGGACAGCCACGCCGTGTCGCCGCTCATGTAGAGCTCCCCGGTACCGGCGACCACGCCATCTACCCAGGCGAGGTACAGCCGCGTTCCGGGTCGCCTGACCACCATCCGCGCCAGCACAAGCTGCTCGGCTCCGGGCGCCTGAGGCGCGCTGAAGCCGGCTGCCGCGACCTGTGCCCACAGCTCGCGCTCCTCGGTGGTGATCGCCTCGGTGATCGTGACCGCGGTCTTCTCGGCAGGGCGTGGGCGCGGGATACTCTCCTCCCCGGCATCAAGCGGCAGCACCAGCACGTTCTCGAAGCCGATGGTGACCCATCTGCGGGCGGCGAGCGCCACGGTGAGCGACGGGCGGCACAACGGGCACACCCCGATCAGGCCGCTTTGACCGCGCTTGGAGTAGAACCGCTCGAGTTCGGTGATGTGGTCGGTGGTCACCCGCTCCGAGAACCCCAGACCCAGTGCCTGGTTGACGGTAAGGCCCCGCTCCACCCAGGCCGCGACACCACCGGCTACCTGCAGCACCGCGGCGCCCGAAGCGGGATCGACGACCTTGGCGGTGGCCACGAACCGTTCGAGCTCGGCGGCGCACAGCGACTCGAGCCGTTGAGCCATAAGCTTGTCCACGTGCAACGGCCGGGGCATCATCGAGAGGCCGCCTAGGCCCCGAGTCTCGCGCCGACCCACGCCATGTTCTGGCCAAGTGCGCGCATCGTCTCAAGCCCCTCGGCATCCTGCTCGACAGCTCCCTTGGGGCCACCCACGCCAAGGTTCCAGTAGCTGGAGCCCACTACGACCATCTCGCTGATCAGGAAGAAGTGGTTGATGGAGTCGAAGGCGTGGATCGCCCCGCCCCGCCTGACCGCGACGACCGCAGCTCCCAGCTTGCGCGCCAACGGGTTGCCTCCCGAGACACCGCGGGCGACGTAGCCAGCCCGGTCGATCACAGCTTTGAGCTCGGGGGTGACGTCGGCGAAGTAGGTGGGGCTACCCAGCAGCACCGCATCGGCGGACAGCAGGCTCTCGATCAGGTCGTTGATGTCGTCTCGGCGCCCGTGGCAGCGGCCGTCACCCACCTCACGGCACCGACCGCACGCGGTGCAGCCCCGAACGTCCTTGCCCGCCAACTGAACCAGCTCGCACTCGTGTCCCGCCTCGCGTAAGGGGGCCATCGCCGCCTCGAGCAGCATCGCCGTGTTGCCATCCTTGCGTGCAGAACCATTGACCGCGACGACCTTCATGCGCCGATCGACCCCATTCCCGATCCCGGTGACACCTGCGTGCACCATTGTCGCAGAAAGGGGGTGGTGAGACGGCGTCAGATGGGCGGCTGCGTGTCGCGCACCGGTTCGAGCGCGGCCTTCCAGAAGATGCGGTCGGCCAGCGCGAGCGCGAAGCCCACGCCAAGGTAGACGGCGCCCATGATGCCTGCGCCTATGACGTCGGGGTGCACGACCAGACGCCGCAGAGCCATGCCCGAACCCATCATGAGTGCGACAAGGCCCCATGCCCTCACCGAGAAGAACCCGAAGAAGCATGCGTGACCGCGCAACCTGATGCGCTCGACCGCCTTGCGTGCCACGCGGTCGAGCAGGTAGCGCGATTTCACCACGGCGATCGCCAGTACGGCTGCCAGCGCCCACGCGTGCCAGTACCGGTCGGTGAGGTAGCCGAAGCCACGGAATATCAGGATTGAGGCGCCGACCGCCCACATCGCCGCCGCACCTATCAACTGCGGGCGCACGCCGGCGCGTGGAGTGAACCGCGAGCCTGACTTGCGAGGGGTCGGCTGTGGCTGAGAAGTCGTATCGTCCATGTCGCCACAGTGAGCAAGAGTCGCGCCGTTATCTACCGCCACGGAAACTCGCGCTCGGTCTCGTAGACAAGCCCCACTGCGGGCCCCACGTGCAGCCCCACCACCGCGCTGACCGGGATCACCGCGACCGGCACCCCTGCGACCGGTGCCACCTGTGTCGTCGCGAACGTGTCGGCGGGCTGTCTGTCGCCTATGTAGTGGACCGCGACCTGGCGCAACCCGTACTCTCCCACGTCGTTGGTGAAGGTCCTCGCCATCTCGGCAAGTGCCTTGGCTTGGGTTCGGACCTTCGAAAACGTCGTGGTCTGTCCGTCCTCCACCGTCAGGATGGGGCGAATCTGCAGCAGCTGGCCGACAAGAGCCGAAGCGGTGCCGATACGGCCGCCCTTGCGCAGGTACTCAAGCGAAGCCGGCGTGAACAGGTAGCGCGTGCGCTTCGTGGTCTCGACCGCCGCATCCACGCACCGTTCGATGGCTTGGCCAGAGAGCGCTTCTTTGGCCGCGGCGATGGCGGCGAAGCCCTCTTGCAGGGAGTTCGAGCCGCTGTCGACGATCTCGATCATCGCATCGGGCACCTTCTCGCGTACCATGCGCGCCGCCAGACGGGCAGTCTCGACCGTCCCGCTCATGCGCGACGATATGAACACCCCCACCACCCCGGAGCCGCGCCGGACCGCCTCGGTGAAGGCGGCGACAAGCGACTCGACGGACGGCTGCGACGAGGTGGGGAGCTCCTTGGTCTCGGCGAGGCGTTGGTAGAACCTCTCGAGATCGACCTCACGGTCCGGGAGATTCGATGTCCCGTCGTTCACGAAGAGATCGACTATGGCGATCCCCAGATCGGCGGCGCGATCGACGGGCAACGAAGCGACGGAATCGGTGACAACGGTGACGGGCATCGGGCCTCCAGTGGCGATGTCGAGCGTGCGACACCAGCTTAGCGCACCACCAAGCGCCGGTGGCCGGGCGGTTGCTTCAGAACCAGTTCGGGTATTCGCTACGAAGCACCTTCTATGCATGCAAAGCCATCGCAGGAAAGGACCATCGATGCCCGCAGACCATACGCCTGCTCGCACCGTCATCGTCATGGGCGCTGCCGGCAGGGACTTCCACGACTTCCTCGTCGCACTCAAGGACGACCCCGCGATCAACGTGGCGGCCTTCACCGCGACCCAGATCCCCGGCATCGACGGTCGCACCTTTCCCGCGCTGCTCGCAGGGGCGCGGTATCCGAACGGCATACCCATCAGGCCCGAGTCCGAACTCGTGGATCTCATCGAACAGACCGGTGCCGATGAGGTGGTCTTCGCCTATAGCGACGTGTCGCACTCCGACCTGATGCACAAGGCTTCGCTGGTTCTGTCCACCGGCACCGATTTCCGCATCATCGGTCCGAGAAACACCATGGTCCGCTCGGTCAAGCCGCTCATCAGCGTCTGTGCCGTGCGTACCGGGGTGGGCAAATCGGGTATCACGCGGCGTGTCTTCGAACGACTGTCTGAACGGGGACTGCGCTCGGTTGCCATCCGTCACCCCATGCCCTACCGCGACCTCACCGCGATGCGCGTGGAGCGCTACGCCAGCGTGGCCGATCTCGACCGGCTTGGCGTCACCATCGAGGAGCGCGAAGAGTACGAGCACCTGGTGCAGGCCGGTGCCGTGGTGATGGCCGGCGTCGATTACGAGGCGATCTTGCGCCAAGCCGAGCAAGAGGCCGACGTGATCGTGTGGGACGGCGGCAACAACGACTGGCCGTTCTACGAAAGTGACCTCGAGATCGTCGCGGTCGACCCGCACCGCGCCGGCCACGAGCGCGAGTACTTCCCCGGGGAGGTGAACCTGCTGCGCGCAGACGTGGTGGTCATCAACAAGGTAGACAGCGCCGAAGCAGCCAATGTGGAAATGCTCGCCTCTACCGTGGCCACGCACAACCCCACGGCCACGGTGCTGCGGACCGCCAGCACGATCGTTGCCCAAGACCCGTTGGCGCTCGCAGGCAAGCGCGTGCTCGCCGTAGAAGACGGACCCACGGTCACACACGGCGGCATGCACTACGGAGCTGCAGCACTCGCCGCACGATCGGCGGGCGCTGCCGAGCTGGTCAACCCGGCGCCGTGCGCCGCTGGGTCGCTGGCTGACACGTTCGCTGCCTACCCGCACATGGATCAGGTGCTGCCGGCGATGGGTTACTCGGAGGCGCAACTGGCCGACCTCGAAGCGACGATCGCCGCATGCGACGCCGACGTGGTCGCCATAGGCACCCCCATCGATCTCGCGCGTCTCATCGACATCGACAAGCCGACCGTGCGCGTGACGTACCGGGTGACCGACACCGGCGCACCCACGATCGATCAGATCGTCGACGAGTTCTGCGACGCGCGCGGGCTGTGAGTGCCGCGCCGATCATAGTGGCGCTGGGTGGCAACGCCATCGCGCGAGAAGGCGATCCTCCCACCATCGAGGCTCAGTACCGGCGCGCTCGCGAGGCGATGGAGCCCGTCGCCGACCTGCTGTTGTCGGGGCGCAGGGTGGTGCTCACCCACGGCAACGGGCCGGTGGTGGGGACGATCGTATTGCGAGCCGAGCTGGCCGAGGCGCAGGTGCCGCCTCCCCCGCTCTACATCTCGGGGGCGGACTCCGAGGGTGGCATCGGGCTGATGCTGCAGCAGGTGCTGGGGAACCGGCTCAGGGCCGCCGGGTCACCTTTGGTGGTTGCGACCGTCGTAACGCAGGTCGTCGTGGAACGCGCCGATCCGGCGTTCCTCGCGCCCACGAAGCCCATCGGGCCGTTCTACTCGGCTGATGAGGCCGCCACCCTCGCCGCACGTCGGGGTTGGAGCGTAGCCCGGCAGCCCTCGGGCCGGTGGCGCCGCGTGGTGCCCTCTCCGCGACCGCTGCGCGTGGTCGAGACTCCCGCGATCGCATCGCTGCTTGCAGCCGGCATCGTTCCCATCGCAGCCGGTGGCGGAGGCGTGCCGGTGGTCGAGGACGCGTGCGGTGAGCTCAGGGGTGTCGACGCGGTCGTGGACAAGGACTGGGCGAGCGTGGTGCTCGCCCACGAGCTGGGCATCCCAACGGTCGCGATCCTCATGGAGGCCGACGCGATCCGAGCCGGATGGAACACCCCCGCCGAGCGGGCGATCGAGCACCTGACGGCCCGTGAGGCCGAGGATCTGGCCAAGACGTTGCCGCCAGGCTCGGTGGGCCCCAAGGTGGCAGCGGCGGCGTGGTTCGCGCGCCGGGGCGGCACGACGATCATGTGTGCCGCAAGCGGATTGCACGATGCACTGTCGGGTGCCGGCGGGACCCGTGTGTCTGACGAAACCCGCGGGTTGTGACACCGCTCACATGCGCCGCTCCGCCTGGCACGTCCGGATGGCCCTGCCAGCTTGATTTCGAGCCCTCCGCTGCCGATAAAGACGCTGGGTTGGCTTCCTGACTTTCTTTGCCCTTCCTGCGGAGGACCTTCGTGCTCACTGCTACCGATGCGCTCGCTCGAATCAGGGCGCACTATGACGGCGAAAGCCGTGACCTGCTCAACGTGGTGCTGAACTCGACGTCGGCCGCCGAGGCGAACCTCGCAGTCGAAGTCCTGCGTAAGATCGTCCCCGTCAAGGCGCTCGTCGATGCGTGCAACCTCCGCGAAGTGCTGCGGTCGCTGCCGGCGTCGCCGTTCCCCATGAGGGTCGACGAAGACACGCTGTGCCGGGCAGGCGGGTTCGAACAGCGCATCGCCGCCATGGGAAAGCGGCTACCCGACGGCATCGAGCTTGTCGTGACCACCGCCGGTAACCTCGTGCTCGACGTCATCATCAAACACCGGGGCGAGAAGTACTTCTGGAATCCGACTCCCGTCACCGACGACTTCGTCAGTTCCGGCGTCCTTGAGCTCGTCGTGGAGAGCGATCACCTGCTCGAATCCGTCATCGAGTTGGCGCGCGTCATGGGAATCGACTTCAATCCACGCTTCTACCTGTCGATCGAGGACTGGCACATGGAATACGCGGCCGATGTCTTCGAGGGTCTTGGCGAGCTGTTCTGAGGACCTTCGCGTCTCGCTACGGCTGGTCGATGAGGTGTGTGCTGGTGACGATCTCGCACCCGGCCTCACGCATCCGCGCGAGCGCCGCTTCACCGTCGCCCGGATTGAGATCCACCGCCCTCACGCCGTCACGCACGACGGTGACCTCGAGGCCTGCCGAACGTGCATCCAGCGCGCTGGCAAGGACGCAGTAGTCGGTGGCAAGACCCATGATCACGATCGAGGTGACGCCCTTGGAGCGCAGGAGGTCGTTCAGGCCTGTGTCCTTGCGGTGTGCGTTGTCGAAAAACGTGCTGTAGCTGTCGATGGCGGGGTCGGTGCCTTTGCGGACGACCGCATCGATACGCGCCACGTCCAGCCGAGAGTGAAACGATGCACCCGCCGTGTCCTGCACGCAGTGGTCGGGCCACAACACCTGCTCCAGGCCGCCCAAGTCGATCACGTCTCCCGGTGCTCGCCCGGGGTGGTTGCTTGCGAACGAGCCATGGTCGGCGGGGTGCCAGTCCTGAGACGCCACCACGAAGTCGAACAACGGCGCCAGCGTATTCGCGACGGCCACCACTTCATCACCGTGGACGACCGGAAGAGCCCCAAACGGCATGAAGTCGTTCTGGACGTCTACAAG
>CAYXQU010000017.1:0-6384 GCA_964467305.1 uncultured Eubacteriales bacterium | reverse complement strand
ACCAGAAGGTGATCGAAGAGGCGCCGTCGCCGCTCCTCGACGCGGCGACGCGCAGATGTGATGAGCCGCGCTCGCCGCTCAGAAAGCCCGGCCTCAAGACCGACCTTGAAGACATGCGGGTTCAGGAATCTCTTGTGAGTGGGATCGAGCCCGGCGAGTTGCGCCAGCGTGCGTTCTCTCACCAAGGCGAGCGTGGGCGATTCGTAGACCCGGGCCCCCGACCTGACCACCGGCACGAGCAGCTCTTCGAAGGGGGCCGCCTGGCTGTACGTCGTCGACTGCAATGGGTCCTCGGGGTGGACCATCGTCGCGTCGCCAACAGGCGCATCGAGCGTGTCGTAGATCATGTCACCGGCGAAGGTGCCATCCGGTCGCAAGAAGCGCCTCACGCCCAGAATGCCCGGGGTGGTCACCTTCGCGGTCTGCTCGGACACCTTCAAGCGCGGAATCCACGCCTCGCCGGGTCGTCGGATCGCGGAGAGCTTGTAGACGCCCCCCAACGCCGGCTGGTCCCACGCCGTGGCGAGTTTCGTGCCCACGCCCCAGACATCGATGGCGGCGCCCTGGTCGATGAGCGACGCGATGAGATGCTCGTCGAGCTCGTTGCTCGCGATCACCCGGGCTGCGGGGAATCCCGCCTCGTCGAGGATCTCCCGCGCCCGCTTCGAAAGCCAGGCGAGGTCCCCCGAGTCGATCCTGACGCCGAGCAGCTCGTGGCCTCGCTCCCGCAGTCGCGCGCCCACCTCGACAGCGTGACGCACGCCGTCGAGCGTGTCGTAGGTGTCAACCAGGAACGTCACGTTGTTGGGAAGCGCCTCGGCGTAGGCCTCGAACGCCTCAAGTTCGCTGTCGAACGCCATGACCCACGAGTGAGCGTGCGTACCGGCCACCGGGATGTCGAACCGGCTACCCGCCGAGACGTTCGAGGTCGAAGTGCAGCCACCCACGAACGCTGCCCGGCTGGCGAGCAGCCCACCGCTTGGACCCTGCGCCCTGCGCAGGCCGAACTCGAGCACCGGTGCGCCCTGGGCCGCCAGAACGCACCGTGACGCTTTCGTCGCGACGAGGGTTTGGAAGTTCACGATGTTGAGCAGTGCGGTCTCCACGATCTGGCACTGCGGTAGCGGGCCGGTGATCCGCAGGAGCGGTTCACGCGGGAACACCACGGTTCCCTCTTCGATCGCGTCGACATCACACGTGAACGTGAACTGGGCAAGCCACTCAAGGAACTCGGGCCTGAACAGTGGCTCTCCGTCGGCCCCGGGCAGGTTCTTCAGGTACGAGATGTCAGTGGCCGAAAACGAGATGTTCTCCAGGTGGTCGAGCGCCTGTTCCAGTCCACACGCCACGCTGTACCCACCGCCGAACGGATTCGACCGGAAGTACAGGTGGAAACACGCGTGGGTGTCGGCCACCCCTGACGATGTGTACGCCTGTGCCATCGTAAGCTGGTACAGATCCGTGAGCATACCGGTCGTACACAGACCATCCGCCACCTGGACTCCCCCCTATCGCCTCCCATTGTCTGACGCGTTCCACGGTACCATCTGACGGGCCGGGCCGCCGTGTGCACGACCGACGCTTGCGAAGATGAAATGATGTAAGCGTTGTGTGAATTCCGCCGAACGGCGGATTCGACCGGGGATGGTGAGGGGTATAGTGGCTTGTGCGCCGATGGGGAGAAGCGGCGCTCATTTCTGGGAGCTACGGAGGTACTCCGATGATCGGTCCGTCCGGTTCGGTTTCGCCTGACCCCGCTGAGCCTGAGGTCGCACAACTGGCCTCGCCACAGCCGCTCAACGATCCCCAGTCCGGCCGCCCGCGTGACCTGTACGCTGAGAGCGAACTGGTCCTGCGCCACGAGCGGACCGAACGCATGATCAAGCGGGCGCAGGAGCAGGCTTGATCGAAATGGATCGGACGAATCTCTTCCCTACCTGCTACGGTTCGACCCTGCTTGGCGGGCTCTGACCGTGTGCCAGTTCTGCGTCGAGCACGGCGAGGGCGAACGCTGGTACCTCCAGGCGAAGAACTACGCGTACGATCTTGACAGCGATCTGAGGCGACGCCGCTACATGGTCGACTTCGTCGACGGTTTCGGCGAGATGCGCGAAAACGCGCTGAAGTGGATGGATCGCTTGGATCACCTTCCCACCCCACTCTCTTCACTGGGCAAGAACCTCATCTCTGCACGACAGCGCGTCAACCACTTCGGGCAGCCGGTACCGCTTGAGGAATGTGAGCGCATCCTCGACCTGGCGACCTCGATCACCATCATCCCCTGTGCATGCCGGATGCACACGCCCAACGGCCAGCCCCGCGAGCTTTGCATCCTCGTCACCACCAAGCCGGTGGACGACATCTTGTGCGAGGCGTTCGCCGGATACGACGACGGACCCGAACTCGACGACTTCCACCACGTCGACAAGGCGCGAGCGATGTCACTGCTCGCCGAGTGCGAGCACGAGGGTCTGATGCACTCGATCTGGACGTTCAAGACTCCGTTCGCCGCAGCTATCTGCAACTGCAACGTCGAGAGCGGCTGCATGGCGATGCGATTGACCGCGGTGCACGGGCTCAAGGTCATGTGGAGAGGCGAGTGGGTCGCTCGCATCGACGCGGAGACGTGCACGCGGTGCGGTCGGTGTGCCCGGGTGTGCCCGTTCTCCGCGATCGAGGCGGGTCGCGGGAGAGTCCATCTGGACGAGACGGCGTGCTGGGGTTGCGGTATCTGCAGATCGGCGTGTGCGTCGGGCGCGCTATCGCTGCGCGACCGTCGCGAAGTGCCGAGCGTCGCTGACCTGTGGTGAAGCCCGCTCGTCGGCGCCTCAGGATTCCCGGTAGCGCGGTCTGCCCCTCGCATACCAGCGGCGCGCCTCGGCGCTCGACTTGGGCCGCCTCGTGTGTTGCGTGACGAGCCGCTTGTCCACGACGAGCGCGACGGCGTGTCCGACCTCCTCCATCCTGCCCACGTAGTTCTTCATGACCGCCATCGCCCTCGCCGCATCGTCGTCCTCGCGCGACACCCACACGTGCGTGAGTGCGCCCGGGAAGACGTAGTCATGGCAGACCGCCAGGGCGTACTCCCACTCCCATTGCAGGTCGCTCGCTTGCTGTCCCTGTGCGAAATCGCTCTCGAACAGATCGAAGCGCCCGTGCTCCGCACAGCGCACGGTGGCCTCGACCAACGCAGCCGTGGCCGCCACCGTGGGATCGGCATCGCGCTGCGCGTCTGCCAACCACTCGTGGCGGCGCGCGCAGTCGACCACCGACAGCAGGTTCAACGCATCGATCCTCACTCGGCGCACGGGGTGGTGCAGGGCCGCCTCGATCCAGCTGAGTGAGGACGGGTCGCATTCGAAGAACATGATGACTCCCTTCACCAGGGAGCATCGCACCTTGCTCTGACACTCAGCGGGCCGCGGTCGTGTGCCGCGATCCGATTCTCAGTCGACCGGCAGGACCGCCACTCCCCAACCCGTCCCCGTATGCGTCGAGATGACTGAACCTGCCTCGTAGACCACCATCTCATCGACTTCATACGTATCGGCGATCCGCTCGGCGAGTCGCCTCGCTCTCGTCTCACCCAGCGCGTGACCCACCGCGAACCTGCCGCGACGGTGATCGCCCATCTGTTGGGCGATCCACGCCATGGTGTGATCGAGCCCCGCCTTCTCGCCCCGGCTGCGAGCCAGCGGCACGAACTCGCCCACCTCATTGACGGTGAGAGTCACCTTGAGATTGAGCACCGCGCCGAGCATCGCCGATACCTTCCCGATGCGACCACCGCGTGCGAGGTTGTCCAGCGAGTCCAGACCCACGATGAGGCGGACCTTGCGACGAACCTCCTCCAGTCGCTCAAGCGCGGCATCCACGCTCATGCCGGACGCAGCAGACGCGGCTGCGTCGATGACCTGCCATCCAAGGGCCCATGACAGGTTGAGCGAGTCGAAGACGTGCACTCTGCCACCAAACTGCTCGGCGGCCTGACGTGCCGATTCGATGGTGCCGGACAGCCGATTCGAGATGTGCACCGAGACGACCTGCTCGGCATGCTCGAGGGCCCGCTCGTAGGCCTCGACAAAGGCGCCCACCGGTGGCTGCGACGTGGTGGGCAGCTTGGCCGAGGCGCGCATGCGCTCGAAGAACTCCACTTGCGTGAGCTCGCCATCCTTGAGGGTCTGCGTGCCGAAAGACACTGACAGCGGCACGACGGCCACCTGCTTGGTCGCCGCGATGTCTGCAGCGATGTCGGCCGTGCTGTCGGTCACCACAGCGAAGCGTCGTTGGGCGTCCACGATGTGTCTCCTTGGTCTTCGGCGGCGGCCCGAGGGCACTTGTTCACTCAAAGTCCCGCATCTTCGCAGGGATTTCCAGCGAAAGGTCGTATCTCGCAACAATCGCCGTCTGATGGCAACCGGTACCTACGGGGAGGCTTCGGCGACATGGACGGTCCGATCATCGTCTTCACCAGTTTACTTCTCGTGGGGTGCATTCTCGCACTCCTTCTTATCAATGTGCCCCGTCTGCTCGCCCCCAGACTGCCCGGTGACCTGAAGTCATCGACGTACGAGTGCGGCGAATTGCCGGTGGGCGAACCCTGGGTGCGGTTCCGGGTGGAGTACTACGTGTTCGCATTGATCTTCGTGATCTTCGACGTCGAGGCGGCACTGCTCTTCCCATGGGCCTCCGTGATCCGCAGACTCGGCCTCGCGGGACTGCTCGAGATGGCGCTGTTCCTCGCGATTCTCGTTCTGGGTCTCGCCTATGCGTGGCGCAAGGGGGCACTGCGGTGGGAGTGAACCACGAACATGTGCCGGTGCTCGTCGCGCCGGTCGAGTCCCTGATGCGATGGGCCCGCGGCCACTCGATGTGGCCGCTGACCTTCGGTACGGCGTGTTGCGCGATCGAGATGATGACGGTGGGCTCGGCCCACTACGATACCGACCGTCTGGGCATCTTCTTCCGAGCCTCACCACGGCAATCGGACTGCATGATCGTCGCCGGAACGGTCAACCTCAAGATGGCGCCACGCGTCAAGCTGCTCTACGAGCAGATCGCGTCTCCCAAGTACGTCATCGCGATGGGTTCGTGCGCGGTCAGCGGCGGGCCGTTCTCGGATGGCTACAACGTCGTGTGCGGCGTCGACTCGATCATTCCCGTCGACATCTACCTCCCTGGTTGCCCTCCGCGCCCCGAAGCGCTGATGCACGCGCTGCTCACCCTCATGGAACGAAACGCCGCTGGCGAGACCTCTGCGGAGATGGCTGCGCGGGAGCGCGGCGCATGAGCATCGTCGAGCCCGACACCATGGTGGCAGCCTCGGTCTTCGATGGGCTGGAGGGCGTCTCGAACACCGGCGCACTCGGACTGGGCGGACTCGCTTGCGCGAAGGTGGACCCCGCGCGTGCCGTCGATGTCCTCGGCACCCTGAAACGAGAGCGTGGGTTCACCCACCTTTCGTTGCTCACGGCCGCCGACGGGCACGACGGCGAACCGCTCGAGCTGATCTACGCCCTTACCCGCCGGTCCGATGCGACCACCGCCGTCGTCAAAGTGCCGCTTGAGCCCGGCGCCATACCGGACTCCATCTGCACCCTGTGGAGCGGTGCGGCGCCCCTGGAACGCGAGGTCTTCGACCTGTTCGGCGTGGAGTTCATCGGTCACCCCGACCTGACCAGGATCGTGCTCCGTGACGACTTCGTGGGGCACCCGCTCCTGAAAGACTACGAGATGGACAGTGCGGGGGTCAGCCTGGATGCGACCCGGGCAGCGATTGATGTCCACAACGATGCGAGTGGCTTTCCCGAGCCGAACACCGGGCACCCTGGCGACAGCACCGACAACCTCGTGCTCAACATGGGACCACAGCATCCCAGCATGCACGGCGTGCTGCACCTCTGGCTCGAACTCGATGGCGAGCGGGTCGTGCGGGCCAAGCCCACCCACGGCTACCTGCACCGATGCATCGAGAAGCTGTGCGAATCGCGGTCCTACCGCGCGTGCATCGCGCTCATGGACCGCGCTGACTACGTCTCCGGCTTCCACACCGAACTCGCGCTGCTGCTGGCATACGAGGAGCTCGCCGGTATCGACGTCACCCCACGCGCGGAGTACCTGCGCGTCCTGTTCTGCGAACTGTGCCGCATAACCAGCCATCACACATGGCTCGCGGCCTGCGGGCTCGACATAGGCGCCCTGACGCCTTTCCTCTACGCGTTCCACTACCGTGAGCGGATCGCCGATGTCTACGAGGCGGTCACCGGCTCCCGGATGATGTTCAATTACTTCAGGCCCGGCGGCGTGAAAGCGGATCTTCCTGCGGGGGTTGCCCAGACGATCCGAGACATCCTCACCACGTTCGATGCACAGGTCGACGAGTAC
>CAYXQU010000016.1:10633-16010 GCA_964467305.1 uncultured Eubacteriales bacterium | reverse complement strand
GTCTCACCGTTCGCATCGGGCTGCTGTGCGTACCCGGACGCCAGCGACAGCACCTTGCCGGCGACGACTTCGACCGGCCCGGAAGCGGGCAGATGCGCCGCAGCGCCTACGGCGCGGGCCTTGAGCGCCGACGCCTCATTGGGTTCGAGGGACACGATGACCACCGGGATACCCTTGGTGGCCTGGTCCGACTTGATCTGATGCGTGAGCGCGTAGCCGTCGAGGCCCACGAGCTCGGCATCCACGACGATCGCATGAGGCGACTGCTGGGCGATCATGCCCAGCGCCCGCGGTCCGCTGAGGGCGGTCGTGACCTCGGCGTCCGGGCTCCCCAGCTGGATGCCTCGCTTCAGCTGCGCCGCGTAGTCTGTGTCATCGTGAACGATCAGAATCCGAACTGCAGGCACGTGCGTAGACCTCCCTTGTCCGACGGTCCCCCCTCTCGGGGCCCGTCGCCAACGGCGGGATCTGTTCCCGCTGTTGAGAAGTATCGGCTTTCGCCGCCCGGTTCTGAAACGCACATCGCACTCGGGTACGATGTGCACGCGCATGATCAGTCCCCAGCAGCGACCTGTCAGGAGTCGACCGCGTGACCGAACTCATCATCGAGAGCCTAGCATACGGTGGTGACGCGATAGCCCACCTTGAGGACGGGCGGGCGGCGTTCATCCCGGGCGCATGCCCGGGGGATCGAGTGCGAATCGAGCTCACCGAAGACAGGGAGCGTTTCGTCCGCGGCCGCGTGATCGAGATACTCGAGCCCTCCGATCGACGCGTGGAGCCGCCCTGCCCCTACTTCGGCGTATGCGGGGGGTGTTCGTGGCAGCACATCTCCTACGACCTGCAGTGCGAGGCGAAGCGCCGCTCGGTCGTCGACGCTCTCGAACGTATCGGCCGGATACCCGATGCCGATGCCATCGTGGCTGCGACGGTCCCGTCGCGCCGGGCGTTTGGATACCGCAACAAGATCGAACTGGTGACCAGACCCGGTGCTCAGCGCTTTGAGTTGGGCTACCACCGGTCCGGCAGCGACGAAGTCGTCGCCGTGGAGACCTGCCTGCTGCTGCCAAGGAAGCAGCAGAAAGCCCCACGCGCGCTCGCGGGTGCCCTGCGCTACCTGAGCGGGCGCGAGGACCTAGGGATCAGCCGAGTGGGTTACCGGGTGGCCTCGGGCACGAGTGACGTCGAGGTCGCCCTGTGGACCGCTCCGGGACCGTTCCCACGCAAAGCAGCCGCCCGTACGCTGCTCGACGCCGTACATGCCACCAGCGTCGTCCGCGTTCTGACCAAGGAACGCTTGGGAACCCGCAAGGTCGCCGGCGTCGAAGTCCTCGCGGGCAAGGGCCACTGGCGCGAGCGGCTCAAGGGAAACGACTTCGCCATCTCGGCGCCTTCGTTCTTCCAGGTCAATACGGAAGTCGCGGCCCGTTTGATCGATCTGACGCTCGAAGCCCTCCAACCCGATGGATCCGATAGAGTCCTTGACCTCTACTCCGGAGCCGGTACTTTCACGCTCCCCCTCGCCGAGCTCGCCGGAGAGGTCGTCGCGGTCGAGTCGGCCGGCAGCGCCGTCAGGGATCTGAGGCGCAACCTCGAGACCGCAGGGGTGTGGGCCGACGTGGTAGGCGGAGATGCTGCCCGTGAGATCACCGGGCTGGGTCACTTCGACCTCGTGGTGGTCGATCCGCCCCGAAGCGGACTTGCCCCCTCCGTGGTCACGGCGATCGCGGCGATGCGTCCACACGCGATCGCATACATCTCGTGCGATCCGGCCACTCTCGCGCGCGACGCCCAGTCGTTGACGTCCGCCGGGTACGGGCTGGTCAAGGCCACCCCCGTGGACCTGTTCCCTCAGACCTACCACATCGAGACGGTCGCGCACTTTCACCTCGCTCAGCGATCGTGATGCGCACACACCACGTGCCTCCCCGCTTGTGCAGAGAGGCCCGTTTGGTCGTACCTACGCGTCGCTGACTCTACGCGACCGTCCCTACCTCGGGGAAATCGGTGACGTAGACGTCGTGCGGAGCGTCTTCGTGCTCCTCGGTCATGTCCGAGCCGGCCTGGTGCATGCCTTCGTGATCGCCGTCTCCCCACATCGCGCTCTCGGTGACGTCGTAGACGACACCCTTGTACGCGACGTAGGCCGGCTTTCCGTCGCGCCCATCGAACTCCTTGAGTTCATCGGCTGTGAACTGCCTCATCGAATCCTCCGTAATCCGTCCTGACTGCGGCCCTGACCGCACCGCCCAGTAACACTTATCCCCCATCGGGAAAGCGATCTGTCGCGTGTGTGCAGGAAGCGAGACGAAAAGGGCCGTCAGAACCGAGCTGCTCAGTCTTGCTGGAGGCGCACCGTGAGCAGTTCGAGAGAGACGATGATGGTGCGCCCTTTGGTTGTGACGATACCGTCGCGAGCCAGCTGTGAGATGACACGGCTCGCCGTTTCGCGGGACGTTCCTGCCAAGGTGGCGATGTCGTAGTGCGTCATGCCCTGGATCACCGGCGTGCCACGGGTCTCGTAGCTCGCGGTCGCGATGTTGAGCACGACGCGCATGACTCGGTGTGTCGCGTCGTGAAACGCCATGTCCTCAAGACGCGCGATGGTGTGGCGCAGCCGCCGCGACAGCGTCGCGATCAGTGAAAGTGCGAGCCTCGGCTGGAGTTGGATCGCGGCCGACAGATCGCGACTGTCGAGCGAGAACAGCTCAACATCGGTGACGGCGATGACGTCGGCCGAGCGAGGACGCGCGTCGACCAGGGCCATCTCACCGAAGTGCGCGGGCGCCTCAAGGTAGTTGAGCACGAGCTCCTTGCCTTCAGGGTTGGCAAGCGACACCTTGACGCGACCGGATATGAGCAGATACATCGACGACCCGATCTCGCCTTGGTTGACGATGAACGAGCCCTTCGAGAAGCGACGCAGCTGCACCATCGATGCGAGCGACTCCAGACTCTCGGCCGCAAGGTCGGAGAACATCGGTATCGCTGCGAGCTTGGAAAGCGTCATGTCTCGTGAAGTGGTCAAAGTGTTCATGCATCCATAATCGGGTGGTCAGAGGTGTGACTTGAGACACAGTATCGCAAACGGAAGGGGCGACCGCGATGCGGCCGCCCCTTCTCACGTGATCGAGTCCTGAGCGTCAGGCCGCGCGCGACACAGAATCATCGGCACCGTCACGCAGGTAATCGATGAACAGCGGCACCAGGTACGGAATCAGCTCGGGCAGGTACGTGGGCATGAGCGACTCCATGGTCTTGGGAAGCAGGTCGGGCATGAGTTCGGCCATGTCGGCGGGCATCTCACCCATGACGTCCTCGACCTCCCGGATCATGTCCGGCATCACCTTGTTCAGGATGCCCGGAGCCATCGCGGGGAACATCAGCGGCATCATCTTCTCCATCATGGCGAGGCCACCGGGAACATGTCGCATGCCAAGCATCATCGGCTTCATGCCGGCAGGCATGTTGTCGAGCATCTGCGGGAAGATCCGCGTCATGAACTTGGCCATGTTCTCAGGCTGCATGAGGGTGATGAACTTGTCGAAGAAGCTCCACATGTACAGCGAGTGCTCGCTGCTCACCGGGATGTCGTAACCGGCTGCCTGAGCCAGCACCCTTGCGAGGTCGTCGACCTCGAGTCCCAGCTCGTTCTTCTCGTTGCTGTCGCGCAGCTGCACCTGGCAGCACGGGCACATCGCCACAACGGTGCCGGCTCCCGCGTCCACGGCCTCTTGCAGGCGGTGCCCACCCAGGACCGGCGCCACCGGAGGCTCGCCGATGAGCGTCAGCACCGAGCCGCAGCACAGCCCCACTTCGCGGTTGTGCTCCATCTCGACGTAATCGAGTCCCGGAATCGCCTTGAGCATGTCACGCGGGGGCTCGTAGAGGCCCTGGGCGCGACCGGCGTGGCACGAGTCGTGGAAGGTGATCGTCTGGCCCTCGAACGGGTTCTCCTTGAGCTCGAGCTTGCCGTCGCCTATCGCTTCGGCCACAAGCTCCGAGTAGTGCTTGACCTCGAACTCGTAGGACTCACCGCGCTTTGCAGCGATGTCGGCGTAGAGCTCCTTCCACACCAGGCCGCATGCGGGGCAGGATGTGACGATGGTCTTCGCGCCACGCTTGCGTGCCTGAGCGGTGTTGTAGTCGTAGATCTCCTCGAACTGGTCCCACTTGCCCGACATCTTCATGGGGATTCCGCAGCACGCCTCGTCCTTGCCCATGTAGCCCACCGAGTAGCCCGAGTGCTGCAGCAGGCGGATCGATGCTTCGGCGATGTCGGTCTCGACGTAGCTTGCCGTGCAGCCAGCGAAGTACAGGATGTCTGACTGCTCGGGAATCTTCTCGGCGACATCGGCAGGCACCCAGTTGTCACGGTTCTCGCGCTTGCCGGCCCAGATGTTGTTCTCGCCGCGCAGCGATGCGGCGATCATCTCGAACGGCGGGAAGGTGCCGTGCTTGTCTTCGTTGATGAGCTTGCCGCGCATCGTCATCCAGTTGTGCTCGATGGGGAGCTGCAGCTGGCAGCGCGTGTTGCACACTTCACAAGTCGTGCACACGAGGAACGTGTCGACCGCCTTGCGATCGAACTTCTCGCGGCCCGCTATGACCTCGCGCAGGTACGCGTACTTGCCGCGCGGCGAGTGGCTTTCCCAGCCGCGACCCGAGTACTGCTCGCACGTGGGAACGCAGTAGCCACACCGGGCACACGCATACGCCATGAAGGCGACGTCACCGGGAATGCCGTTCACTTCTCGGCTCAGGTCTCCCGGCCCCGCCGGCGGCTTGGCGGCGTTGGCGATGGGACGGACGAGCCCTTCGAAGGTCCCGGCGGTACCCATGAGTACGTCAAGCATGCCCGTTGACCCGAACACCTTTCCCGGGTTCAGGATGTTGCGCGGGTCGTTCTTCGTCTTGAACGCCTTGAGTGCATCGAGCCTGGCCTGCCCGAGAACCGACGGTGCTTCGCGGCGGAAGTACAGCCCCGTGGAATAGGCGGCACCGTGGTGGGCCTTGGCGATCTTGATCACCGAGAGGGACAGCGCGAACGCCACGTTGAAGGCGAAGCTTCGTTCGTCGTGCGGGATGAAGCCAAGCAAGACGACCTGGTCACCCTTGCCAACCATGCCCTCGAGGATGAATGGCTGATCGATCTTGGTGTCGATCTCGGACAAGACCGCATCGAGCTCGGCAAGCGGAACCACGACCTCCGTGGGGATGATCGAAGGCCCGACGCGCTTCAGGCGCATGGGGGCGAAACGCTGCTCCCACTCGTGCTCTGCGGCCTCTGAATCGAGCTCCGTCCCACCGTGAGCCACGGTGATCTCGCCCAGCGCCGTGTCGATCGCGCCGCGCCGGGACTCCGGGTAGGCGATGA
>CAYXQU010000016.1:0-10623 GCA_964467305.1 uncultured Eubacteriales bacterium | reverse complement strand
CCGCGAGGTAGGTTTCGGGAAGCTCGGGCTCGTAGTGCTCGTGGGCCTCCTCGTAGGGGTGGCCGTGACGGTGGGGCAGCTGCTTCTTGAGGTGTGTCGACTCGGGGTTGAGGAAGGTGATCGACCAGATGGGCAGGTGCTGGGCGGAGACGGCCGCCAACGCGGCACCCAGCTTCGCCGAACTCGGGAATGAGATCAGCCGGTGCACCTCCCCCTCGAGGGGGCGGACCTTGAACTCGACTTCGGTGATGAAGCCGGTGGTCCCCTCGGCATCCGCGACATAGGTCATGAGGTCGTCACCGGTGAACTCCCGCACCTCGCCGGTGGGAAGCACCACGCGCGCCGATAGGACACTCTCCTTGAAGGTGCCGTGCTCGTATGAGCCGAAACCCGACCCACCTTGCGCAAGCCAGCCAGCGACTGAAGAGCTCGGGTAGCTTGACGGGTAGAGCCGAAGCGACAGTCCCTTTTTGTTGATCTGCCTGTCGATCTGCTCCCAGATGGCGCCGGCCTGCGTACGCACAACGAGCCCATCGACATCGACCGACAAGATCTCCTGCCATCCGGACATGTCAACCACGATGGCGCCCTTCGGAGGCAGCACGCCACCGTAACCGCTCGTCGCCCATCCGCGGGGCACAAGCGGCACTCCCTTGGCCTGCGCCATCTTGACGAGCTGCACAAGCTGCTCCTCATTCTTGGGACGCACGACCGCACCGGCGATGCCGGCGGGAACGAACGGTTTGACCAGACGCGGCATCGCCCCGATGTCGAAGGAGTACATCTTGCGTTCGACCTGATCGGTCCGCACCGCGTCTTCACCCACTATCGCTTCAAGCGAGCGGACCACTTCATCGGCGACCACTGACATGACGGCTCTCATCCTTTCGACACGATCACAGGCGAATCATGGTGGTGGGCATATGCCCTACGGGGTATGCCTCTGCCTGCACCAAGATACCCCGACTGGTATATTTGTCAAGGGAGGTTAAGGCTGCGGAAGCTGCTGCGGGGCCTCGAAACCCAAGCGTCCGTGATACCATCCCCGCGACCAGACTGAAGGAGCCAAGGCCCGTGATAACGGCGATCCTGTTCGACCTTGACGGCACGCTGCTCGACATCGACCTCAACAGGTTCTTCGACGACTACTTCGGTGCCCTTGGGCCGGTGATCGCAAGCGCCTCCGCCGGGGAGCTCGACGCCCGCAGCGGGCTGGATGCGGTGATGGCCGCGACAGAGGCCATGTGCCGAAGCACCGACGCGCGCACCAACCAAGAGGTCTTCGAAGAGCACTTCTCGGCGCTCACCGGCATCGACTTGGCAGCACCGGCATCCGCCGATGAGATCGCCCGATTCTACGCCAAGGACTTTCCCGCACTTGGAGTGGCGCACAGACCCAGAAGCGGTGGTGTGGCCGCTGTTCGCGCTGCACACAACGCCGGACTGAGAGTCGCGCTGGCCACCAACCCGCTCTTCCCGAGGGCCGCGATACTGGAGCGGATGCGCTGGGCAGGGGTGTCTCCCGACTGGTTCGAGGTGATCACCACCTACGAGGTGATGCGGGCCTGCAAGCCCGATGCGCGTTACTTCCTGCAGACCGCACAGATGCTGGGTGTTGAGGCCGAGCACTGCCTGATGGTGGGAGATGACGCGCTGCTCGATCTGCCGGCTGCCGCGACCGGCATGAAGACGTTCTTCGTGGGCGAGGGTCCTCAGCCCGATGGCGACCTCAACGACCTCGCTCGAATCATCGAGTCAGGCGAGCTTCGCTGAATCAGCGGTCCTTCTTCTTGAGCAATGCGACCCATGCGCCGTCGCTTCGTTGATCGTAGGTGAACTCGAAGTGTCCCCGGGTCTCTTTGCGCAGATCGATCTGGTAGCCGAGACCTGCCGGTTCGTGGTCGCATACCAGTACGATCTGGTCATCGCAGTCGCTGGATGCCATGGTGTCCACGACGCTGAAGACCAGCGGGCGACGCATGTTGGGCTCGAGATCACGGATGTCGACAACGAGCCGACCGGTGCGACGAGACATCTGAGTCCCTCCTTTCGACGACTCTTTCGGCACAGACCCGCTCTCCCCTGCCAAACTCGACTCGCATCCTCAGCGTAGACGGTGTGACTGCAATCACGGCGTCTGATGGTCCTCGCTACATACATTCACATGGTAAAACGCCTGAGCAGGGTATAGAATCCTTGACGAGGGTGAATGGCGTCGCCTCGTCCGCGAGTGCCGCCATGGGGTGATTCCTGTGAGGATGAAAGAAGGGGCCATCGCGTACATGCCTGTGCAGCACTGTGCAGATCACGAAGGCACGAGCGTCGACGACCGCCAGCCGCGGTCTTGTCCGCCCCCCTTATCGACAGCCTCCCCTCTTCACACTGATACCTTGTCCGGCACCGACAATGTGATCGACATGCCGGTTCTTTGGTATTCCCCACATATTGTGAGTCTCAGTGAAAGGAGGCATGCCGGGTTCTGAAGTTTGTCCCCGCACGGTGGCTGCCCGCCTGAAGCAGCGACCACGCCGTGCGGCCGCATGGAAGTGAGACGGATTCCAACAAGGAGGTGTATGGCATGGCGAATGAGTATCGAGCGTTTGACGATGAGCTTGCTGCCCGCGGCGTCACCCGACGTGACTTCGTGAAGTTCTGCGGCTCTGTCGCGGCGATGCTTGGTCTCTCAGAGGCGATGGTTCCCCAGATCGTCTCGGCGGTCGAGTCCGCTGCAAGCTCGAAACTCCATCCGGCGGTCTGGGTCAACGGCGGCGCGTGCACCGGTTGCACCGAGTCGATGGCTCAGGCGACGTATCCGGACGTAGCCACGGTTGTCCTCGAAATCCTCTCCATGAACTACATGGAGACGGTGATGATGGCTCAAGGAGAGCACGCGAACGAAGCTCTCTATCACACCGTAGAGGCCAACAAGGGCAAGACCATCATGATCTACGAGGGTTCGGTCATGCAGGGTTGGGACGGCAACGCGCTGCGCGTCGAGGGCAAGACGAGCCTCGAGGTCCTCGATGAGATCGCTCCGAACGTCGCTGCGATCATCGCTGTTGGCTCGTGCGCTGTCGACGGCGGATGGGTCATCGCGAACCCCAACCCCGCAGATGCCACCGGCGTTTCGATGTACCTTGCCGAGAAGGGCATCACCACCCCGGTGATCAACCTTCCTACGTGCCCGGTCAACCCCGAGTGGATCGTCGCGATGGTCGTCGACGTGCTGCTTCTCGGTTCGCTCGAGAGCGGTGCGATCCTCGACAAGCTCGATGCACAGGGGCGCCCGAAGCTGATCTTCGGTCAGACGATCCACGACAACTGCCCGCGTCGCGGTCACTTCGAGAACGGGGAGTTCGTCTACGAGTTCGGTAGTGAAGAGGAGCGCAAGGGCTACTGCCTCTATGCAGTTGGCTGCAAGGGCCCCCAGACCTACACGAACTGCCCGATCGTCCGCTGGAACAACCAGGTCAGCTGGTGTGTCGAGTCCGGTGCTCCTTGCATCGGCTGCGGCAGCTTCAACTGGGTCGACCAGCACGCGCCGTTCCTTGGCCGCATGCGTCAGGTGGGACTTGGCACCGGCCCGAACGAGGGCGGATGGAGTCCGGGTGTCGCTGGCGCAGTCGCCGGCGGCGCTGTCGTGGGCGCACTTGGTGTCCACGCGCTTGGCATGAAGGCCGCCGGGCGGATTGGCAACATGCCTCCGACCGAGGACATGAAGGCACACGACCGCAAGAAGGGAGGCGATAAGTAGTGGCACGCTCAGTCATAGATCCGTTGACTCGAATCGAAGGTCACCTTCGCGTCGAGTGCGAAGTCGAAAACGGCGTCATCACCGATGCATGGGTCTCCGGAGGCCTTTTCCGGGGCATGGAAGTCGTGATGAAGGGCCGCCAGCCCGCGGACGCCTACTACATCTCGCAGCGCATCTGCGGTGTCTGCCCGATCTCGCACGGCCACGCATCCACGATGGCGGCCGAAGCTGCGATGGGAATCGCGATCCCGCAGGGCGCACGGCTCGTGCGCAACATCATCGAGGCCGCCCAGTTCCTGCACAGCCACATCCTGTGGTTCTACACGCTGGCCGCTCTCGACTACGTCAATCCCGCCAAGGCTCTTGAGGCCAACATCGCCGACACCTACGCTCTCGCGCAGGCAGCCGGCACCTCGACCGCGGACTTCGCCGGCGTACAGAACCGCGTGAAGACCCTCGTCGAGGGTGGCGACCTCTCGATCTTCACCAACGGCTACCTCGATCACCCCGGCTTCGCGCAGGACATGCCTGCAGAGCTGCACCTGATCGCCGTGGCCCACTACCTTGAGGCGCTGGAGATCCAGTCCGAGGCATCGCGTGTCATCGCGATCATGGGCGGCAAGTTCCCGCACTTCATGACGTCGATCCCGGGCGGCACCGCATGGATGCCCACCGAGGAGAAGCTCGACGATGTGCTGTTCCGCTTGATGAGGGTTCGCGACTGGGTCATGAACACCATGATCCCCGACACCCTCGCCATCGCTCCTTTCTACAAGGACGCGCTCACCTACGGTGGCGGTACCGGCAACTTCCTGGCGTGGGGTGTCTTCAACAGTGAGTCCATGGAGATGAAGGACCGTTATCTGCCCAACGGCGCGGTCTTCGTCCCCACCAAGGGTCTTGCAGTCGAAGATGCAGACCCGGCGATGATCGCCGAGTACGTCGAGCACTCGTGGCTTGACGGCACGAGTGGCCTGAACCCTGCCGAAGGCGAGACCGTTCCGCCCGCGGCCGACGGGTTCGCTGGCTACGATACAAACGACCGTTACACGTGGGCCAAGGCGCCTCGCTACGACGGCAAGTCGATCGAGGCCGGCCCGCTCTCTCGCATGATCGTGGCCTACTTGCGCGGAGTCGCGCCGGTCAAGTCGATCGTCGACTCGACGCTGACCGCTTTGGGAGCTGCAGGCAAGCCTGAGGTCCTCGTCTCCTTGCTCGGCCGCGTCGCGGCCCGCAACCTCGAGACCGCAGTCATCGCCGACTGGTCCATCGAGTGGGTCAATGAGCTGGTCGCCGCGTTCAAGGGTGGCGGTGCCGAGTTCTTCGAGGCGTCCGCAATCGTTGACGGCAAGGGCGCCGGCATGTGGGAGGCCCCGCGTGGAGCGCTTGGTCACTGGATGAACGTCCAGGGCGGATCGATCGCGAACTACCAGGTAGTCACGCCCTCCACCTGGGACATCAGCCCGCGCGACGCCGAAGGCGTACGTGGCCCCATGGAGGAGGCACTCGTAGGCACCCCGGTGCTCGATCCTGAGCGCCCCATCGAAGCCGGCCGAGTGGCCCGCAGCTTCGATCCTTGAATCGGTTGCGGCGTTCACGTGATTGAACGCAAAACCGGCAAGCAGGGCACTGTCTACACCCGTAAGTGGGGGGTGAAGTAGATGTCTCACAACCTCTACCGCGAGCAGCATCCGCTCGTGTTCGTCGTCACCCACTGGATCAACCTGCTGGCCATGCTGTTCCTGACGCTCTCAGGGCTCTACATCCACTACCCGATCTTCCCGGGGTTCATGGGTGTCGCCCGTGGCGTGCACTTCTTCTGGATGTTCGTACTCATCATCAACCTCGTGGTGCGCGTGGTTCTCGCCTTCTTCGTGAAGACTGCGATCCGCCAGAACACCCGCGAGGTCGACCTGGACATCAAGAACTGGCTGCCGCAGCCCGAGAACCGTCACCAGCTCGTCCCGTGGCTGAAGTACTACCTGTTCATGAAGAGGGACCATCCGATCAGCGCGAAGTACGGCGTGCTCCAGAAGATCGCCTACATCGCCACGGTCCCGCTCACGCTCATCGCGGCCTACACCGGCTTCGCCCTGTGGGGTCCCACGAGTGACTGGGCATTCTTCCTGGCGGGAACCACCTGGGTCTCCGAGCTGTTCAACGGAATGGGTGGCGCAGACCCCATGGCCATGCGCATCCTGCACTACTGGATCATGTGGGTCATCCTGATCTTCACGTTCGCACACGTCTACCTGGCGTCGATCTACGGCTTCGCGCCGCTCAAGATCATCTTCGCCTGGAAAGAGACGGTCGCCGACGACCACTAGTCGAGCCGCCCGATGCGCCTCACGGCGTGGGGCGAATGGACTGAGGATCGAAGCCAGAAGAGCCCCGGGAAACCGGGGCTCTTCTCGTCTGGTGATCGCATCCCTCGTCAGGTGTGACGATCCCTTGGATTTCCACAAGGAATCCGACGAGCTATCGCGTAGACTACGTGTAGATGTTCCATACGCGCATGGCGGTTATCCGGCACCCGCCCGCGACGCTTGTTCGTCGACGTCGAAAGGGTTGCCGTGTTCTCTGAACGTTGTATCTCGCTTGCGCTGGGTGTGCTGAACCGCTCGTATCTCGCGACATCTCCCGTCTGCGCTGACCGGTTGCCGGGACCGACTCCCGGTCACGGGTACGTCCTCTACGCGCACGTCCCCTTCTGTGAGCGCCTCTGTACGTACTGCTCGTTCAACCGTTTCCTTTACAAGGAGAGCTGGGCCCGTTCCTACTTCGCCGACTTGCGCGAAGAGATGCACATGGCCAAGCGGCTGGGATACGACTTCGCGTCGCTGTACGTTGGCGGCGGCACCCCCACCATCCTGCTCGACGAGCTGTGCGAGACCATCGACTTGGCCCGCGACCTGTTCCCGGGTATCCGAGAGGTGTCGGCGGAGACGTCACCCAACCACCTATGTCCCGAGCTTGTCGACGCGCTCTCTGAGCGCGTGCAGCGCCTCTCGGTGGGCGTGCAGAGCTTCGACGATCGCCTGCTTCGCCAGATGGACCGCTACGGCAAGTACGGCTCGGGTGAAGAGGTGTTCGAGCGGGTGGCCAGCGTGGCGGGCCTCTTCCAGTCGTTCAACGTCGACATGATCTTCAACTTCCCCAGCCAGACCGAAGACATCTTGGTTCGCGACATCGAACGCGTGAAGGCCACGAACGCTAACCAGACCACGTTCTACCCCCTCATGGCCTCTCCCCTTCGCCGAAGGGAACTCGAGCAGACCGTGGGCGCCATCGACTTCGATCGTGAAGCCCGGTACTACCGCCTGATCAACGCCGAGCTCGCGCCCGAGTTCGCACCCGCCAGCGCATGGACCTACTCGCGCGACCCGCAGATGATGGTCGACGAGTACATCGTCGATTTCCCCGAGTACGTAGGCATCGGCTCAGGGGCCCTGTCGTTTCTTGACGGGACCATCTATGGCAACACCTTCTCGCTTTCGGAGTACCATGAGCGCATCGGCTCCGGTCGCATGGGTGTCGTGAAGCGTGGCAAGCGATACGGAACCTTCGCCAACATGCGATACCGCTTCGTCACCGACCTGTTCGGACTCAGGCTCGACAAGGACCGCTTCAAGCGCGACTTCGGCGTACCGGTGGAGATAGGACTCGCCGCCGAGATGGCGTTCATGTCGTTGTCGGGTGCGTTTGCCACCAACAACCGCCATGAGGCGACGCTCACCGAGAAGGGCCGCTACCTCTTGATGGCCATGATGCGGGAGACCCTCGCCTCCTCCAACGATGCCCGCGACCAGGCCAGGGCCGAGTTGCCGCTTGAGGAGCGAATGCTGCTGCTCGAAGGCGACACGTCGGCAGACCTTGGCGATCGCGCGGTCGCCGGCTAGGCGATTCGTCTAGACTGTCACAGGTGCGCCTCCGCGCACCATCTGCGCGGGTGCGACTCTGCTCGCGCCACATGTACGTTCTCGCTCTCACCACGAAGGAGTGTCATGTCTGATCCACAGCGCATCATGGTCATGGGTGTGGGCAACCCCCTCATGCGCGATGAGGGTGCCGGGCCGCGTGCGGTAGAGATCCTCATGGCCGGCTACGATTTCCCCGACAACGTCGAGGTCGTCGACTGCGGCACCATGGGCTACATGATCCTCGATGTGATCCGTCAGGTGGACCATCTGATCGTCATCGATGCGCTGCAGGCCGATGACCTCGAACCCGGCGACGTGGTGAGGCTGGAGCCCACCGACTTCGCCGCCTCTCAGGTCATGCACTCCTTGCACGACATCCGTTTGCCCGAAGTGCTGCAGGCGGCGGCATTGATCGGCCGGGCGCCCGAGACCATCGCCATTGGCATCCAAGTCGAGGACATGACCGAATGGGTCCTCGAGCTTTCCAAGCCGGTCGAAGCCGCGCTGCCCATAGCGGTCGCCGCAGTACTCGAGGAACTCGCTGCGCTGGGCGTAGGTTTCACCGAGCGCTCGGAGTCGACCGTCGACTCGGGAATCCTCGAGTCAGTCAGAACCTATGCGCCGATGCCCGAAAGCGCGCTGAGGCCCACCCAGGCAAGCAGCGACGACTGACGGCGGGCACGCACCCGCCGTCACGCGCTAGAACCGCACGTAGTCCGCTCAGCGACCGGGCGCTCTAGCGGCGTGCACGTCCTGCGGCTCATCGAAGTCGATCCCCAAGTCTGCGAGGACCTTGGTGACGGCGGACTCGCCGCTCTCCACGCAGTTGGGCAGCCCCACACCGCGATAGCTGCCGCCCGCGAGCGCAAGCCCCGAGATGGTGCCGCAACGCTTCTCGATGAGCGCGACGCGATCGAGGTGCCCCATGGTGTACTGCGGCATGCCCAGCGTCCATCGGTAGAAGCGGGAGAACAACTTCTGCGCTCGCGGCGATATGCCAAGAATCCGGCGCAGCTCAGCTTCTGCGATCTCCGTGATCTCCTCGTCACTGCTGTTCATGACCGCCTGATTCTGCGGTCCGCCCACGAACCCGCGCACGAGCACCTTGCCCTTGGGTGCTCGGCCCGGCCACTTGGTCGACGAGTACGTCGCGGCCAACAGTGAGCTCTTCTCGAGCGCAGGGCACAGCACTCCAAAGGCGTTCATGTCGATCCCGATCTCGGCCTCATCGAATGCGAACGATACGGTCGCCGATGAGCTCGCCGGAATCGCCTTGAGCGCGTCTGCGATAGGCACGTCGATGGAACGGACCAGCGGTTCGGCTGCCCATGACTCGGTCGCCAGTACCACCGCATCGCCCTCGTACTCGGTGCCGTTGGCAAGCTGCACGGTCCACACGCCCGTTGCGGCGCTTCGTACCGAGACGACCTGGGCACCGGTGTGGATCTTGTCGGCACCGGCGTAGGCGGCCATCGCTTCGGTCAGAGTGTGCATCCCGCCCTTGAACGCGGTGAAGAACGTGCGGGGGTTCTTGGGATCCGGCGGGTTCTTGCGCCGCATCTCCTCGGTGGCCTTGCGCTGCGCGAGGAAGCCCTTGATCATGCAGCCGTACTTCTGCTCCATCTCAAGCAGGTTGGGAAACGTCGCCGCAAGCGACATCTGGGCCGGGTCAGAACCGTGCACGCCGCCCACCAAGGGCTCGGCCAGGCGGTCCAGAATCTCCCTGCCCATGCGGCGAACGATGAAGTGCTCGAGCGTCTCATCGTTGAACTCGCCGGGTGCGAGTTGCTTCTTCGGGACGAGCAGGTCCATGCCTGCGCGTATCTTGCCGGGCCACGAGAACAACCCCGTGGTCGCGAACGGCAGGAACTTGGTGGGCGCGAACTGCATCACGCCGTCAGGCATGGGGTAGAGCCGACCGTTCTTGAGGATCAGCGTCTTCTTGCGCGACTCGTCCGTGGGCATCTTATGGTCGTCCATGCCTACGGTCCTGGCGATGCGATGCAGCGCGGGTTTCATGGTGAGAAACGAGTCGGGACCGCCATCGACGATGAACTCGCCGTATTGGGTGTCCACGATCTGACCGTCGATCTTGCCGCCTATCCGCTCGTCACGCTCAAGCACGACGAAATCGACATCGGCCCCGGCATCAGCCGCCTGTTTGACCTTCATTGCGGCGCCAAGACCGGCGATGCCGCCTCCAACGATGATGATCTTTCGCATACTCATCCCTATCAGTAGAGTCGCTTGTGCTCTTCGGCATCCTCGGCAAGGGTGATTCCCCACTCGCCAAAGACCTTGGTGATGGCCTTCTCGCCAGAGTCGAGGCAGTTGGGCACACCCACTCCGTGGTACGCCCCTCCCCCTACCGAGAAGCCCGGGATCGCAGCGCAGCACTGCTCGATCCCCTCGACACGGTCGAGGTGGCCCAGGGTGTACTGGGGCATGCCGCCCACCCAGCGAAACACGCGTGCGAACAGTGGCTTCGCGTCCGGCTTCACGCCCAGCAGCTTCACGAACGACGAGCGCACTATCTCGACGAGCTCGTCGTCACTGCGACCGATGATCTCCTGGTCGCGTGGCCCGCCCACGAAGCCGCGCATCAGTACGCGGCCTTTGGGAGCGCGATTGGGCCACTTCGACGACATCAGCGAGATGCCGGTGACCGGTTCGCGCTCGACACCGGGTGACAGGATGCCGTGCCAGCGCTTGTCAAAGGGGCAATCCTCATCGGCGAATGCCATGAGTATGGTGGCTGACGACGAACACGTAATGGCGCCGATCAGATCGGCCAGAGGTTCGTCGACCCCGCGCGCGAGGGGCTCGGCAGCCCATGCCTCGGCGCACAGCGCGACCCCGTCGCCCTCGATGGTCTCCCCGGTATCGAGCGTGACCGAGAAGCGCCCGTCGTCAAGCCGACTGACGGCAGTGGCCGCGACACCGGTACGG